>CANGCT010000088.1 GCA_947452415.1 Flavobacteriaceae bacterium | reverse complement strand
TTGTGGTCCCACCTGGGCTCGAACCAGGGACCACCTGATTATGAGTGTGGAAATTTAAAAAATAACGATTGATAATCAAGTAGTTAAGTTTTTTAAAATAGGCATAATCATGCATTTTCTAGCATTTTGCCACTCATTAAGTACACTTAGATTAATGCGTGAGTTTACGTCTGTCCGTATTATGGTTAAAAAAAATGCCTTAGTAATTATTAAAAATCGACTGAACATTAATCCAGAAACACAAATCTTTTAATTGCTTTTGGTAGTAGTATTATTTTACGTTTGAAGCTGATGGTTTATTATTTCCCGCATCAATTAATATTATACTTTCGTCTTTTTCTAAATCAAGTTCTTTTAATATTCCATTAAGTTTAGATAACTCGATATTGTCAAAGTATAGAATTACTTTTATACTTTTTTTTGTCCCACTAGCTTTTTCATAAACTTTCACTTGATTTTCTAAATTCATTTTAAGTTTACTGTTTGAGGCAAGTTTAAATTCAACTAATGTTTTGTCTTTAGCACCATTTGAAACAGAATAATCAACTGGTCCACGACCATTATTAACTTCTCTATTTACATCTAGAGGAGATGAAAACCAAGTTAAACGGTAAATTACTTGTAAATCTGCTTCACGCTTAATAGGCGTTCCTTTAAAATAGAAAAGTTTATATCCATCATTGTTTTCAATTACATCCTTTAAAAAATTCACTCTTTTTAAAGCTTCTATAAATGAAGTTTCAGGTTTAATATCATAAAATTGAGTTTTCTCAATAAGTTGTGAGATTAACTTCATGACATTTACTTTAAACATTTCTTCAACTTCTTGAACTTTTTCTAATGAAATGTTTTTTGCTCCTTCTTTATTTTCTTCTTTTGTTTTTATATAGTAGTTCAATATGCTTGGAAACATTTGTATTGTTTCATTAACTGCAATATTGAAATCTTTGTTTGACGGTATTTTTTCTTTTTTCTTCTTGCCCTTTCCAACTATAACTGGGGCGGGTAATTGTGAGCGAAAATAAGTATGTATTTCGCTTCGTAATTGGTCATTTGGTATTCCATTACAAATACTTAAAAAATTTCCACATAAATCATGACTATTAATCCAATTGTCATCTTTTGTTAATAAATCTTTAGGTGAAAGAATTATAAAGTCATTTTTATAAAATGGCAAAGAAAAGCTTTTGGACATCCATCTTTGAAATTTATAATCAAAGTATACTTTCGGCACATTAAATTCTTTTACTTGTGATTTATCAAGATATGCTTTAGCAAATGTTTCTGTATATTCAAGTAAATAAGACTTTATTAGATTACATGAAAAGTCGCTAATGTTATCCTTTCCAACTCCTAGCTGGAATAAACCGACTTTTTCTATATGTGATGATGTTGTAACCGTTTCATTATTTAAATCATCATAAACAATATACATATTTGAAGACATTGCTTTTCCAAATTTATCTCCTAAACCACTTCCACCGTTACCAGTAATACTGTAACCCAACCAATTTTGTTTAACTTCTGAAAATTTATACCAAGATTTAATTTCTGCCTCAGTAGCAGTTCCAATTAATGATTTTGATTTCAAAAATGTTAAGTAAGAAAGTATGTTTTTGTGAAGTTTTAGATACTCTTTTTTTTTACTTCCAAATAATAAAAATGGGTCAATAAACAATGGCAAGTCATTAATTAAAGAAATATCGAAAGCTCCATAATTATCTAATATTTCCTCATCAATTTTAAAAAACTCTGTAAAATATACCATATTACTTTATTTAACATTTTCGGAAATACTACTGCCAACATTTTTTTTGCTTGGAGATTTTGCGAATTAAGGACGCTTAAACTTTATATTAAAACTAATTTTGCATATACAAAACTCACTTCAAATTAAGCTTTAAACACATTTTAGGAAACCGCTGTTTAATAATGCCTGTTTCAGACCAATTTTTATTGAATGCTTTTCTATTTATTTGAAACGTATCTGCAAGTTTAGTTTAAAATAAAACTTGTCATTTTTCTCATAAATTTCTCCAAATTCATGTCTAGAACTACTTGCAGTTTCCAATTTTGTGTTTTGAAATAAATAATCTTCGAATTGATTACGATTATAAATATGATAACACAGAACATCTCCGTTTTCTTTTACAACCAAATAACCACCAGTTGCATCATAAATACCATTCCATACTTTTGAAGGCATCATTCCAAGTGCAACATCTGTTAAGAAACGTTTGATTTTGTATTCATAAAATGTATGAGCAAACTGATTGTCATAATTTAATGGATTTACCGTATTTATGTTTTCTGTTAAATCTTTTATGGAACTTAAATTTGAAGTGAAAAAAGTTGTCACAATTTCCGCTAAAATATTAGGCAACAAACTATCAATTAAAACCAAATTATTTTTAAAAATATCTTTTTCTAAAGTTATGAATTTTAAATTTCCATTTTTTTCAAAGATAGCTTTAATTCTACCCTTTATATCTCTGGACATTTTTATTCCACGTATTAAAAACAAAGTATTTACTTGTTCCATATCGTGAATAGAAAAAGAGCTACTTTCAATTTCGTAAATGAAATTTGTTGTTTTTCCAGCATTTAAAAGAGTTGCTTCTCCACCAAGTTGCGATTTTATACTAAATCCCAATTCAGCGGTTTGATTTATTCTTTGGTCGTGAATAACTATTCTAATATCAGATTTTGAAGTTGATTTAGCTTTCAAAGAACTACAATTAATTGAGTTCATAAAAGTTTCGATTTCAGGAATACTAAATGCTCCTGTCGAACCTTTTATAGTTGACAATAATTTCGCAGATTGTTCCGTAAAGGTTTTCACAGGGATTCTTAATTCTTCTTTTCCACCTGAAATGATTACTAAGTCTCGGTTTATTTCATATTCAAAATTTCCTCCACTTTCATTTCTTATAATCTTGATTATTGGATAGAATAACTCTTCAACCTTATTTAAGTCGGCATCTCCTGCAAATAATTGTTTGTCGCCAAGCAATTTAAACAAAGCATAAATTTCACTCCATTCCCCTTTATTTCCTGATAGCATATTTTTTAATTCCAATTAGTTCTAAAATTTTGTTTGCTGTTGCTTGAATGGCAGGAACGGCAACAGAATTGCCGAATTGTTTATATGCAGATGCGTCAGCAACTGGAATTATATAATTATCAGGAAACCCTTGTAACCTTGCCCATTCTCTTGGTGTCATTTTACGTATGCCTTCACGATTAACAGTACCTTTTATGTGTGTAGTTGGTGTGTAATCTGTAATTCTATGGTCTAAAACTAAATTTCTTTCTCTTCCCATTCCTCCAACAACTATTGCATTTGCAATTCCATCATCGGGAATTATTGCATAGCCGAAACCATTTCCTTTACTTGCGTGTCTTGCTTTATGATTAATCAAAGTTTGAACATATTGTGTGGAAAGAAAATATTTTGTTGGCGGTACATTTTCTTCTTTTACGTTTTCGAATTTTGGATTGCTTTCAAGGGGTTCAGGATAGACAAAACTTGAAATATTTAAATCTTGTCGGAAACCAACTATATAAATTCTTTCTCGGTTTTGAGGTACTCCAAAATTCTTTGCGTTTATAATTTGTGGTTCAGGAACATAATAACCTAAATCATTTCTTAGGACATTTAAAATTGTTTCAAGTGTTTTTCCTTTATCGTGGCTTCTTAATCCTTTTACGTTTTCAAGAAAAATAGCTTTTGGTTCATGCTTTTTGATTATTTCGGCAACATCAAAGAATAACGTTCCTCTTGTATCGTCAAACCCACCACGTTTTCCCGCAATTGAAAAAGCTTGACAAGGAAAACCAGCACAAAGCAAATCGAATTCTTCGGGGATATAATCTTTAATTTGTTGTTTTGTAATGTCTCCAAATGGAACTTCACCATAATTTGCCCTGTATGTTTTTTGAGCTTCTTTATCCCATTCGCTTGTAAAAACACATTTTCCACCGAGATTTTGCATTGCCATTCTAAACCCTCCAATTCCTGCAAATAAATCAATGAATTTAAATGAATAATTTTCTGGTGTTGGAAACGGAACATTCTCAACTTCAAAAAGAAGTTGTTGTATGGCATCTTCCGCAACAAGTGATAATTTTTCTTCTTCTTGTTTGTATAAAATATATTCGTCTAAAGCTTTCAAAGCATCGTTTTTGTAATACTTTGAAACTCCGTTATGTATGTTGTGTAAATAATGAGTTAAAACAGCCTTGCCGTTATTATTTGGCTCAACAATCCTTAATTGATAGCGTTTTCCATCAAATTCGTCAATGCTTATCTTTTCTTTTAACTTCATTTGTTTTTTAGTTCAATTTTCTGCAAGTTCGGAAATTTTGTGATATGAAGTAAAATAACTTTGAAAAGAAGTTCACTATTTTTTCAACAGTTTATTTAGATGTTGATGTCTTCTATTTCAAATTATTTTAAGCACAAAGCTATCGGTTTGCATTTGAATATCATGTCGTTTTTAACTCCTTTACCAGAAAATATATCGAAAAATAGAAATAATTTCAGATGCAGAATTTGCATCCTGATATTTAGAATAAATAGTGTTAAAAACCTTGTTATTCAGTAGGTTCCGAATGAAATATCGCTTGTCAAATTGAATACTGCTATTAAAAAGATAGGATAAAATGGCAAGATGTAAATCAACACAGTAAATACACATTATATAATTTAACCCCAACTAATTTTACTCAGTTCTATAAAAAAAGAGAATAAATCTTAATGCTTTTGTGATATAGATAAATTTGGCTTTAACCTTGATATTGTTAATTTACTTTATAAATTTACAAATTAGATGTAAATCAGTATATTATATAGATTTTTAAAGACTAATTTACGTTTTTGTGTTAAATTTGTATGTTTTTAATTTGCAAATATTTTTATTATGCAACATAGAGGTGAAATAATAAAAGAAGCTGTATATAAAAGTGGATTATCCATTACACAAATTGCGAAGCGAATGGGTAAAAGCCGAAAATGGACATATAATATGTTTGAAAATAATAGTGTTTCACTGGATGTAGTTTTGCAAATAGGTAAAATTATCAATCATAATTTCACCAATGAAATTAATGATTTACATTTTATAAAAAAGAGTGTAGTCAAAACTTCTTCTGAATATCTAACCAACAAAAAATCTTCTGAATATTGGAAAGACAAATATTTAATATTGTTAGAAGAGTATAATGATTTGTTGAAAGAAAATAATAATATTTTGGGGCACTAAGTTATTTTAAAAACATATTTGATATTTAATAAGTAACCTAATGGAATTTGAAGTGGCTTAAATATAGATAAATTTTCCAAAGAAAGAGCCCCACTTGGCTCTTGAAATGTACTCTAAAATCTCTACGACAACCCCATAGTGTTACGGAAATACAATCGGTTCCTTTCAACACGGGTTACCTTGTTGGCTTTACAAGCCCAACAAAACACTAGCTGTTAGTGGCTGGTTTTTTTATTCATTATTATATTCTTCTTCACACTTTTCGCAAATTCCGTTATAATTTTTATCAACGAATTTCTCTCCACAAGATTCACAATTCTTAATTCTATCATCAACTAAGATTAAATTAAATTCACCCAAATTTTCACGGTCATCGGATGTGTCTAATTTAAAAATTAACCCACAACCACCTTCACATTCTATATTTTCGTTTGAAAAATTTTGGTCCATTAATGTTATAGATGAACATTCTGGGCACTCTATGTGTAAGCTATTGCACCAATCACAACTACCTGAATTTACTGAATTATACTCACTTTTTGAATCTTCTTGTGAATATTCATTAATTAGTTCGATGTTACTGTCGAAACGCACAAAGTTGCCCATTCCTTCATTATTTCCATCACAAGTATGACAAGTTGTGAAATCATCTTCATCTTCATAAAAGTCAATTGTAAAATAAAAAGATTCTAATAATTTAGCACCTTCAATATTTATATCATCATAATTGTGCACTCCTAAAGGATATTCCCAAACTTCAAATTTTACATCGATGTCATTTCCACAATTACATTTAAAGTTTTCTTCTGCAACGTATTGGTTTTCAGTTCCCATACTTCTTTCGGAACCTCCAACATAATCAAAATCTAAATTGAAATTTGATGCTTTATATTTATGTATTTTAGCACAATTATTACATTTAAAACTTAAAAATTGACTTCTTGAGTTTTTAGTATTTACATATTGAAAGAAATTTTGAATTGTTTCTTCTTTTATGTTAGATTTAATACGTTTATTAGCTTCGTAAAGAAATTGAGGCAAATTATACATCCAAAAGTCAACTGATGAATAATCTTTAATTTCTTTTATTAATTCTTCTCTTGGACTATATATTCTTAACTCAGAAGCTTTTTCATCACGATAACACCAATCATTATCTTTTGTTATATCGTTAGTAATAAATATGATAGGCTTTCCTCTTTCTTTTGAATATTCTAATATTTGCTTCCAAATTATTAAGTCACCAAAAATTTGAGTACCAATTTTTTCTTTGTTATAAAAATCTCCATATCCTGGTGGAATTTTGAATTCATATCTATGTTTACCTTCTTTTGTTATTTCTATAATTTCATTAAAAGAAAATTCTCTTCCAATTTTGAAATAAACTTCTAATGATTTTAAAACATCATCGTCTTTTTCCACATTTATAATTTCTTTTTCAACATTTGAAACTTCTTTAAGAATGTCTTCTTCAAAAGTTTTAGAATACTTTAAAAATTCATCTAGATGTTTTTTATAAACATCTAATGTATTTTGTTTTAAATGTGGATGTTTATCATCTTTTTCTGTTTCCCTTATTATTGCTTCTAAATTTTTAGAAATTTCAGATATAGAATTTATTCCTATTTTATCGATTTTCTTTTTTAAAGGTTCGTACTTATCAATAATAGGTTTTTTAATAGTTTTTTCTCTATTTTTCAAGTATTCAAATTGAACGTGAGAAGGAAGCCACAATCTATCAGTTAATTTTTTGAATATTTCTTCAGATATTTTCTCTCTAGATTTTTTTGGTGTAAAGTACAAATCCAATAAAGCTGATGAATCAAATACAAAATCAGCATTTTCCCATAAAAAGGATTCTTTTTCTTCGTCTATTCTATATTGCTTAATTGAATTTCTATCCATTTTTTGATGTAAAATTACTGCCAACTTGTATATATGCGATACAAACATTCGCAAATACATCCAATTATGGGTAAATTGCCTCTAACTTGTATCGTATTATTTCTATTCCAAATATAGTTTTTAATACAATATATATGGCTATTTAATTCAATATTCCTTTCTTTAGTTTTTACACAATTCAAAATCATAGTCAAACAATCCAACTTGTTTATAATAATCAATATGAATGGTAATCTTATTACCATCAACAACAACAAAGAAATTAGATACGTTTTTTATATCCCTTTCAAGAATCCTGTTTAATCGTTTTATATTAACATTTCTTACGCTATCCATATAGAATTCAATCATGGTTTCTGTTGGCTTTGAGCCATTTTTATTAATTGAGCTGAAAACCTCAAAACGCTTTACTCCATAAAAACGAATCATAAATAGGTATATTTTGTAAATGTTTATTGCTTCCATAATTATATCATTTTTCTGTTAGTCATTACTTTCTTAACCTTTATTATAGTAGCAGAACTAGCTCCTGTAATTTCTGTAATCTCCCGAATAGTTAGTCCTTTCTGCAATTTCTTTTGAATGGCTTGGTGGCGTTCCAATAGTTTTTCATCACTTTGAATAGCACCAGTTTTTCTGCCAGAGAATTTACCAAGAGCTTGTGCGATGCGGATTCCTTCCATAGAACGAGTTTTGATTTGATTACGGGACATTTCGCCAATACTTCCCATTACTGATATAACCAGATTAGCCATTGGGTTTTCTTCTCCGTTGTCCAAAAATGTAGAAAATCCTTCTTTTAGCGATTTCAAATTGATATGATTCTTTTTGAAAACTGATATGGTATTCAAAATATCTAATAGATTTCTGCCCAAGCGGTCCGTTGAATCTACCACAACTGTACATCGTTCCGATTGATTGGTTATATCATCAAACATTTTAACCGCTTCGGGTCTTTCCATAAATGGAACATTTCCTTGAATACGTTCAACAAATAATCTTGTTGGGTCAAATCCTTCATGTGATTTAAACGATTCAATTTGTCTAGCAGAATTTTGAAGGACAGTTGATGTACGAGAATAAAAATAGTATTTCATAATATTGGTTTTTAGGTTATATTTTGCTTTAGTTTTAGAGTCCGAATTGTTTTAAAACATTAGTATCGGTTTTGTTGGGTTGCTGTTACTGACTTCCGCTTTGGAAAAGAACTATGGTCTAATCCTAAGGCGAACAAATCAAAAAAGGGAATTTACTTACCTTCTATCCAATCAATCGCAGGAACCAACATATCACAATAGATTCCTTCTGTTGTTTTAACTACTTCACGATTTTGATTGATAAATACAATTGTATAATCATCAACCCATCGTAAACATACTTTTACCCAACCTTTATGAGTAAGTCCATTTACTTGAAATTCTAATCCTCCTTGAAATTCTTTTGATTCCTGAAGTGCAACAAAATTTGTTGCTCCCCAAGCCCAAAGTGCAGAACGGTCACCATATTGGATTTGTTCTAGTATTGTTTCTGCTATTGCCATTGTTTGTGATGTAGTATCCATGTTTTCAAATGTTTAATTGTACACACGAGTGTACAAGGAAAAAATGACCCACGCCAGCTTTTACTAAATTATTTTAATTTTTTTTCATGCGTTAACCCCCGTGAATATTGAGTTGTTAAAAATAGTTTGCATTTCCCCAGTGCAAAATCCGAACAATTCAACATGGGCGAATATTTATCTAAAAAGAGATAAATATTATGTCAACAACAACCCAAATCAACCAAGAAGGAATAAATGTTCTTTCATTATTCGATGGTATATCATGTGCCAAATTAGCTTTAGAAAAAGCTGGAATCAAAATCAATAAATACTATAGTAGCGAAATATGCCCTCATGCTCTAGCAATTCAAAACCACCATTATTCAGGTGATACAAACCATATTCAATTGGGTGATGTTTGCAAGATTGACGGAATAGAACTTCGAGAAGAAATTGACATTATCATTTTCGGTTCTCCTTGCACACAGCTTTCAAGTGTGAATTCTAAAGACCGTAATGGCCTTGAAGGAAATGAATCCAAATTGTTTTATGAAGCTTTAAGGATTCTTAAAGACATATACATATTCGCTCCATTAAGTAAAAAGATATACTTCCTTATGGAAAACGTTTGGAGCATGAACAAAAAAGACAAAGATGAAATAACCAAAGAACTTACTTCTATTTTCGATGACACTAAACTTGTTATGATTAATTCAGCAGATGTAGCTCCTGCAAATCGAAGACGTTTATACTGGACCAACATACCTAATATCGGTGTTCCTGAACCTATAGAGGTCAAATACCAAGACATCGTAGTTAATGGACATGTTGATAGGGAAAAAGCGAATGTATTGTTAGGTAGCAATATTACCCTTACCAATGGCATTTTCAGATACTATAAAATGAATATTGGAAACCTTATATATAAGGACAAAGAATTTGCTGAATCATCAACTGAACAAAAACTATTGGCATATCCATTTATACTTCATAAATCGGGTTATGAAGGTAAATCTAGGTCAGGCTTTGGGGAGTATGATTTCCCTAATGGTTGTTATAGATTACCTAGTGTTTTAGAATGTGAACGTCTTATGACCATTCCTGACGGATACGTTTCAGACGTTCCAAGTGTTTCAAAAACGAATAAGCTTAAAGCTATTGGGCTGGCAATGACTGTTGATGTCATTGCTGGTTTGGTGGCGAATTTAAAACATTAATCCAATGAAGATAAAATTACAATCTGGAAAAGAAGTATTGGTAGAGGCATTCCACCTAACGGCTACCTATGCAGGTTTGTTAGTAGGTTCTCCAACGATTCAATCTAACGAAATATTGATAAACCATCTAAGTTACCCAAAAGGATGGGGTGAAAGACCCTTTATATTAAAAAAGTCGGATATGTATTCAGAAGTAAAAAATCTACTAAAACCTATTGTTTATAGTGTTTGGTTATCTTCTTCCGAAACAATTGATGATAAGGAAAACCAGTTCGATGGTTGTGCATTAATTGTAATGTGGTTTGGGAATGATGAACCTCATAAATCAATCCATGATATTATTTTAGATGGTGTTAAAAATATAGATTGGAATAAATTTGCCGAAAATTATCAATTCTAAATCCAGAAAACTTAACTGAATAATAAGATTTTCGCTACCCAAATTATCTACTAAATTTCGATAAACTCTTCTTCAAATGGGGTTTCTAAATTACCTCCAAGAAAAGCATTAAAATTCTCTTGAATTCTTTCTAAAAATGACACGAAATATTAACTTTTGGGATATTTATTATTTCTCTATCAATGTTGTCAATGGTTTAAGCAATGTTTTAAAATATTCTTTTGTCTCATTGTCGTCAATGATTAGTTTTCTCACAGCACTCTCATATTTGTCCCTTGTCATACTGCATATTCCGGTGATATTGACCACCCAATTCCAATTTAAAGTGACCACCTGATTCCAATTCAAAATGACCACCTGATTCCGGAGTAAAATGTCCACCCCAATTTTTCATAAAAAACTACTTTTTTCATCTGTTAATTATTCAA
>CANGCT010000087.1 GCA_947452415.1 Flavobacteriaceae bacterium | reverse complement strand
CCTTATACTAAAGATGCAATTGAATTGGTGGCGTTTACTGGGATGCGAATTGAAGAAACCATGATACTAAAATATACGGATATTGTATTGGATGGTGATGGCAAGATTCATCATTTAATTGGTACAGATTTGAAATTTGATAGGGCTCATAACTGGAACAACTCGAAAGAACCAAAAAAGGTTTTGATTCCATATACCAAAGAATTGGAAGCATTGTTGATTCGATTGAATTACAAGGAAAACTTGGGGTTGGATAAATATTTGATTGCTGGTGATTTGAAGATAAAAAGGAAGACGATTGCGGACCAGTTGAGTGATTCGTTTTCATTTTATAAAAAGAAAGCTGGTATATCAAGCAATATAACACTTAAACATCTTCGTAAAACTTTCTTGACAAAGCTACATACCAAGACGGTTTTTGTGGAATCTATGGGTTACCAAAGGTCAGCCAAAGTAACATTAGGTAATTATATAGATAAAGCGGAAGTAGTTAAAAAGGTAAATGAAATGGGATTTAGTTTCTTTGGTGACTAACAAAAATAAAAAGGTTCTACTTTAAATTAGTAGAGCCTTTTTTCTATTGAGTGGTACACTTAACACCACTCTAAATCGCCACCCAAAGTCCATAAAAAAAGCCTCACATTGCTGTAAGGCTTGGTATTACTGGTGGAGAATACGAGAGTCGAACTCGTTACCTCTTGCCTGCCAGGCAAGCGCTCTAGCCAAATGAGCTAATCCCCCAATAATTAGCAAATGTAATTTATTAAAATTATTATTTTAGTTTTATTTAGTTTTTTTATAAAATTTAAGCCTTTTTATTGCGTAGATATTAAAAAAAATCCTTACAATTGTATTACTATTACATGAATTTAAATTAATTACTAACAAATTATCTATGAAAAAAATTACTTTACTATTTTTATTTTTATTTGCACTTCAAAGTCAAGCGCAAACTTATTTTTCTGAAAACTTTAATTCAGGAACTTTAAATGGTTGGATTTCTACAGATTTAGACGGAGATACTCATTTATGGAATGTATCAGATGCTTCTGCTATTAACAGTAATCTTGGAACTGGATCTTTGGTTTCTTACTCTTTTGATGATCCGTCTAACTTACCACTGACACCAGATAATTTAGTCACTTCACCTGCTATTGATTTAACGGCGGTAACAGCAACAAATGTTGTTTTTTCCTATGACCAACTTACAGATTCTAATTGGCCAGATGAGCATTATGCAATTTATATTACTACCTCTAACGATCCCTCAGTAATTACTGCATCTACCCCGATTTATGAAACGGATATTACAGATTTAGCTCTTACAAACAAAGCCTTTGATTTGTCTAGCTTTATTGGACAAACTGTTTATGTAAGTTTTAGACATTTTAGTTGTACCGATAAATATTATTTAATTATTGATAATATACAAGTTAAAACATTACCTATTAATGACGTTCAATTAGTTTCTTCGGATATAGTTAGATACGGATTAATAAATGTTGCTAATGACCTGTCTTTAACTTTGACAAATAAAGGAGGTAATGTGATAAATAATGTAACTGTTAATTGGAATGATGGTGCAGACCATTCTGCTACAATTCCTACCTCTATTGGCATTGGAGAAACTGTTACTATTAATCATCCAACTGCAGTTCAATATGCATCAGTTGTAGAGAAATCATTAGTGGTTACAGCATCTCAAGTAAATGGAAATGAAGATGCCGATCCTAGCAATAATACTAGCTATAACAAATTTAATACTATAAGTCAAGCATCTGTTAAAAACGTATTATTTGAAGAAGGTACAGGAACTTGGTGTCAATGGTGTCCTAGGGGAGCAGTAGCAATGAATTATATGGATTCTACTTATCCAAATCAATTTATTGGTGTAGCAGTTCATAACAGCTCTAGTGATCCAATGCGTCTTACAGCTTACGATACAGCAGCAGGAATAACAGGTTTTCCTGGAATGAACGTGGATAGAGTTGTTAAAAACTCTGGAGTTTCTCAGTCGTTAATGGTTTCTAATTTTAATCAAAGAAAAATTCTTGCAACACCTGTAACTTTAAATGCATCCGGAAGCGTTGTTGCTTCTGCAATTACAATAAATGTAAGTGCTACTTTTAGAACTGTATTTGCAGCAGCTAATTTAAGATTAGGTGTTATCATATCGGAAGATGGTGTTCACGGAACTGCCACAGGATATAAACAAGCAAATGCCTATGCTGGTGGAGCAAGTGGAGTAATGGGAGGTTTTGAAACCTTACCAAACCCTGTTCCTGCAGCACAAATGACCTACAACCACGTTGGAAGAAATTTGCTAGGAGGTTATTCAGGACAAACAGGTTCTGTTCCTACAACTATTACTGATGGTCAATTAGTAACTTATACATTTAATTATACAGTACCTAGTACCAGTGTTATAGCAAATATGCATGCTGTATTGGTGTTAATTGATCAAGCTACTGGAGAAGTGGTAAATGCTAAATCGGTTGTTTTAAACACACTTGCTGTAGATAGTAATAATTACCTAAAAGATGCAGTACAAATTTATCCAAACCCTGCAAGCGATCATTTTAATATCAATAATTTAAAAGGGGGCGATTATACAATTACAATTTATAATATGTTAGGAAAAGCAGTACAAACTGTTGAATCGAAAAATGTTATCGAAAATGAAACTTTAACGATACCTGTAAAAGGAATTTCTTCAGGGGAATACATTGTAAACATTGCTTCAGGCACTACTTCTAATAGTTTGCATTTGTTAGTAAAATAAGGCAATCAATAAGGCTTTTACCAATAGTTGGTAATTGCCTTTATAAATATATAAATATTATGAAAAAAAATCTACATACTTCAATAGTAGTTTTGGCATTTTCTTTTAGTGCATTTGCACAATTTACAGTTTCTAGAACAGATGGAACTCCAGTAAATAATGGTCAAACTCTTACTTTTAACTCCATTGTTTATGCTCAATCCTCTTTGGCTTTAAAGATTAACAATACCTCCATGGGTGCTATCAATTTAAGAATGATGTGCCAAAGTATGACTAATACCGATGGACAGTTAATGGAAGTTTGTTTTGGTCCAGATTGTTATGCAACTACTTCAGTAAACCAAATTTTTCCTGCTATTAATGTTGGTCCTGTGAACATTGCTTTAGGAAGCGTGGATACTTCTTCTCATTTTTTCAATAATGATATAGGAATTTCTACAACCACACCTGTAGATTATGTTTTTAAAATATACCAAGTAAATGGTTTAGGAGCTCAAATTGGAACACCATTTATTTTTACCTATCGCTATGATGCTTCTCTTTCTATTAATACAAACAATCTATTAAACGCAAAAAGTGTTAATCTTAAATCTACCACTGTAGAAAACAATTTAGATATAGAAGTAAATTTAAGATCGGAATTCACAATTTATGATTTAAACGGAAAACTAGTTTTAGCTAATAAATTAGAAAATGGTGTACAATCTATAGATATTTCTAACTTGTCTTCTGGGTTATATTTGATAAAATTTACTGATTCAAAAGGAGATGCTTCTTCCTTGAAATTTATAAAAAAATAAATTTTCTTAAAATTCTTAAAAGTTCGCTAACTGCGAACTTTTTTGTTTTACACTAATAATTTAGGTAGTAATCTAAAAATAAGTATTTTTATGCTTTATATAAATTATGTCAGCACAAACAATTAATATTCTCCATCTCGATAGCAACCATCCTTTGTTATGGCAACAACTTGAAGATGCTGGTTTTCAAAACGAAAAAGATTTCACCTCTACTAAAGAAGAAGTCGAAGCCAAGATACACAACTACCAAGGCATTGTCATTCGGAGTCGGTTTAAAATAGATAAAAATTTTCTTGATAAAGCAACCAATTTGCAATTCATTGCGCGTGTGGGTGCAGGTTTAGAAAGCATCAATTGTGAATATGCAATTATAAAAGGAATAAACTTAATTGCAGCTCCAGAAGGCAATAGGAATGCTGTAGGCGAACATACGCTAGGCATGTTATTATCTTTAATGAACAAACTTAATCGCGCAGATAAATTAGTGCGGGAAGGCAAATGGATTCGCGAAGGTAATCGCGGTTATGAGTTAGAAAATAAATCGGTCGGAATTATTGGCTATGGCAATATGGGAAAATCTTTTGCTAAAAAACTACAGGGTTTTGAGGTGGAAGTTTTGTGTTGCGACATAAAAGAAAATGTAGGAGATGAAAATGCTACTCAGGTTTCATTACAAGAACTTAAAGAGAGGGCCGATGTTTTGAGTTTGCATATTCCGTGGACTCCAGAAACTGATAAGATGGTAAATGCCAATTTTATCAATTCTTTTACAAAGCCTTTTTGGTTTCTCAATACTTCCCGTGGGAATAATGTTGTTACTGCCGATGTTGTAGCAGCTTTAAAATCCGGAAAAATACTTGGAGCAGGATTGGATGTTTTAGAATACGAGAAACTATCTTTTGAAAATTTATTCATCGAAACAGATAAGCCCGATGCTTTTCAATATCTATTAGATTCAGAAAATGTTTTACTAACGCCACACATTGCAGGCTGGACTTTTGAAAGCCATGAGAAATTAGCACAAACCATAGTAGATAAAATAATTAGTTTATATTTTTAACCCAGAACCCAGCAACGAAAACCCAAAACCCAGAATCTATTTCTCCCCTAGTTTTCTCTCTAGTTCTGCCTGAAATTCTTCCATAACAGGTTTCATAGTGCTTTCTGGAATGTCGGCAATTCGAATATACATTAAACCATCAATAGCATTATTAAATAAAGGATCGACATTGAAAGCCACTAAGCGCGCATTTTGCTTTATGTATTTTTTAATTAACACCGGAAGGCGTAAACTGCCTGGTTCTAGTTCGTCAATAATTTTGTCAAATTTATTTAAATCGGCTTCGGCTTCATCAAATATAAAATCCTTATCAGCGTCTTTAAGTTTTACTTTAAACTCCTTTTTAGGATGCACATACTGCGCAATATAAGGATCATAGTAATTAGACTTCATAAATTCAATCATTAACGATTTAGAAAAATCGGTAAATTGATTACTAATGCTCACGCCTCCCAACAAGAATTTATGCTCAGGGTAACGAAGTGTAGTATGAATAATTCCGCGCCAAAGCAAAAACAAAGGCATTGGTTTTTGTTGGTATTCTTTTCGGATAAAAGCACGGCCCATTTCAATGGAGTTTTGCATCATCTCGTGCAATTCACTTTCAAATCGGAATAAGTCATTTAAATAAAATCCTTCCATGCCATATTTCGGAAAAATCTCGGAACCTAACCCCATTCTATAGGCACCCGCGATTTGCTTAGTCTCTTCATCCCACAAAAACATGTGATGGTAGTAATGGTCGTATTTATCTAAATCAATAGACTCATTAGTACCTTCTCCCACTTCTCTGAAAGTAATTTCTCGCAAACGACCAATTTCATGCAGTACATTTGGTATTTTATGTGCTTCTGTAAAAAAAACTTCATAGTTTTTACTTTGCAACAATCGACAATCGGTATCTCTTAGTTTATTTACTTCATCAACCATTTTCTCATGACTGGCAGGTGTAACTATTTTCTTTGGACTTTTTGGGGGTTTTAAGTTTGGAACCGACAATAATTTACTTTCCTTGTTGAAGGAATTCGCCAACATATAGGTTTTCTTTCTTAAGAATTCTGAATATTCTTCAATTGATTTATATTCATTTTGTTCTGCCACCGAAATTGGCTTTCCAATTCGAACTTTAATAACTCTATCTTTTTGAGAAAATAATTCCGATGGTAACTTTGCTGTTCTTAATGTGCCATTAATTTTAGATAACAAATAAAACAATCGACTGTTTTTGGCATGAAAATAAATAGGAACTACTGGCACCTGTGCTTTTCTAATAACTTTTATTGCTCCTTCTTCCCAAGGTTTATCTACTACTAATTTACCATCCTTGTAAGTAGAAACTTCTCCAGCTGGAAAAATACCAAGGGGTTTACCATCACTCAAATGGCGAAAAGTTTCTTTTAATCCAATCACACTAGACTTAACATCTTTATGATTTTCGAAAGGATTAACAGGCATTATGTATTTCTTAAGAGGCTCAATTCGGTGGAGTAAAAAATTGGCAATTATTTTAAAATTTGGCTCTTTTTCGAGCATTAATTTTAATAATAATACACCGTCAATTCCACCAAGCGGATGATTGGATATAGTGATATAAGCCCCGTCTTTTGGTAATCGTTTTAAATCTTCGTCTGGAATTTTAAATTTAATTTCCAAATCTTGAAGAATTGCATTGAGAAATTCAACATCTTGAAGATGTTTATTTCGATCATAAACTTTATTTAAAGTCGAAATTTTAAGTACTTTCATTAATATCCATCCAGCGAAAGTGCCTAAAACCCCATACTTGTCAGCGTTTATTGATTTTGCAACTTCTTTGGCAGTGACTAAACCCATTGAATTGTTTTTGGTTTTGGAACAAAAAACAAATATAGTAAATCTATTGTAACAGAATTTTAAAAAAAATAGAATTACATAAATGGTAAAAAAAAACTTAATAATTTTATATAAATGGGTGAAGTTTTCGCGTTTTTATTTACTTTTGAAAAACTAAAAATGAAAAATGAAAATCATTTCTTATAATGTTAATGGTATTCGTGCAGCAATAACTAAAGGTTTTTTAGAATGGTTGCAACAAGCCAACCCCGATGTTATTTGTTTACAAGAAATTAAAGCTACCGAAGACCAAATACCTACGCAAGACATTACCGCTGCAGGATATCCTTACCAATATTATTTTTCGGCTAATAAAAAAGGATATAGTGGCGTAGCTATTTTATCTAAAATCGAACCTAAAAAAATTGTTTACGGAACTGGTATTGAACACATGGATTTTGAAGGACGGAACCTCCGTGCCGATTTTGAAAAACTTTCGGTGATGAGTTTATACTTGCCATCAGGTACTAATATAGATCGATTGGACCATAAGTTTAAATATATGGACGACTTTCAAAATTATATTAATGCCTTAAAAATGGAAACTCCTAATCTGGTTATTTGCGGGGATTATAATATATGTCATGAGGCTATAGACATACATGATCCTATTCGAAATAAAACGGTTTCTGGTTTTTTGCCAGAAGAACGTGCTTGGTTAGATACTTTCATGAAATCGGGTTTTGTAGATAGCTTTCGCCATTTTAATAAAGAACCCCATAATTATTCGTGGTGGAGTTATAGAGCTGGAGCAAGAGGCAATAATAAAGGTTGGCGAATTGACTATAATTTAGTAAGCGAGAACCTAAAAGACCGAATGAGTCGTGCTGTTATTTTGCCCGAAGCCAAACATTCCGACCATTGCCCAATTATGGTGGAAGTTGATTAACACATTTAAATTACCCCAAATACTAACATATAATATTAAAAATAATGATAAAGAAAATTTCCTTTGGACTATTAGTTTTAGCACTTTCTACCTCTTGTGTATCTAAAAAGATATACAACGATTTAGAAAATAAATTTGCCGACTTGAAAAAAGAAAATAGAAAACTTGCCGATGATAATGAAAATTTAACGAAAGTTAAAAATCAATTAGAATTGGATGGAACCAAATTAAAGGCCGACTACGACAAGCTTAAAGCGGATAACGAGAAGTTGCAAGCCAATTATGCCGCAACCGATAAAAGCGTAAAAACGCTCCAAGCTTCTTATAATGCCTTAGAAAAAGATAGCAATGAAGCCCTAACAGCAAACATTAATAAAAATCGTGAATTGTTAGCACAATTAGAAGCCAAAGAAAAATCGTTGGCAGCAGAACAAGCTAGATTAAACAAGTTAAAAGCTGATTTAGAGGCAAGTTCTAAACGTTTAAGCGAATTAGAAGCTTACATAGCTGCTAAAGATGCTAGCATGAAAAAACTGAAAGAAACGTTGATGAAATCGTTAAAAGCCTTTGACGGAAAAGGATTAACGGTTCATGAAAAAGATGGAAAAGTGTATGTTTCTATGGAAAACAAATTGTTATTCCAAACAGGAAGTTGGGCAGTTAATAGCGAAGGTAAAACTGCAGTTGTGGAAGTAGGAAAGGTATTGGCACAAAATCCAGATCTTTCTGTATTAATTGAAGGGCATACCGATGACGATAAAATTACAGGAAATCTTGGTGGTGGAATAGAAAACAACTGGGATTTATCTACTAAAAGAGCAACTGCTATTGTAAATATCCTTTCAGAAAACAAAGGAGTAAACAAACAAAACCTTACTGCTGCTGGACGTGGCGAATTTGCTCCGTTAATGAGCAACAATACTCCAGAAGGTAAGTCTAAAAACAGAAGGATTGAAATTATCCTAACACCAAAACTAGATGAAATTTCTAAAATGTTAAACGATTTGTAATACGTTTCATTTTCAAAACCATAAAGGCTCTAAGATTTTTCTTAGGGCCTTTGTGTTTATTTATTAAAATTCTAAAAATTTTTTCAAAATTTTTAGAATTTGTTTTGGATAGTTTATACTTTTCTTAACTATGTTTTGCTTTTTTGTTTTTAAAAAATCACTACTTTTGCGCCCAAATGAAGACATTAGTATTTTTTATATATGTGTTTTTTCTTCTGTTAGGCGGAGGACAGTACTTCTATGCCAGTACTTCACTTAGTCAAAATTTGAAATTTTCTTCAACAAAATTTACCTTAGATAAACAAAAAAAGCAAATTAATGACGACCAAGGAACTACATTAATTGAAGATACCGATGTGGATGTAGAAGAAGAATGCCTTGCTAGTGAAGATTTTAAAAGTATTTCAGGAAATAAATATTTTCTAAGTAGATATAGTTTGCGCCATACAATATACACGAGCCACTCGAATCAATTGTTATTAAATTATTACTGTACGAGATTTAAAATTTCGCCAGTTTTCTTTACTTCCAGCTCCCCAATTTATATTACCCACCGAGTTTTAAGAATTTGATTTAACTTTTCATTTCGTCCCAAAGAGTTCATTCGCTCCTTTGGGAATTTTTATAATTATATTTTCAAATAATAATAATCCCATTTTTAAATTGTTTAATTTTCATTACTTAACATGAATACAAAAGTTTTATTAGCAGGCTTTATTGCCTTTTTATGCCTTACTAGTTGCAATACTAAAAAAGAAGAAAAAGTAGAAGAAGATAAATATATTGTTACCAATCCGGTAGTAATGGATACTTCATTTACTAAAGAATATGTTTCTCAAATACGTTCGGTAAGAAATATTGAGTTACGCGCTCAAGAAAAAGGATACCTTCAAAATATTTATGTAGATGAAGGCCAATATGTAACAGCAGGACAGTTGTTATTTAAAATCATGCCTAAAATTTACGAAGCCGAATTACTTAAAGCACAGTCAGAAGTGCAAGCGGCACAAATTGAATTGCAAAATGCTAAAATGCTTGCCGATAAAAATATTGTTTCTAAAAGCGAACAAGCAATGGCACAAGCTAAATTAGCACAGGCCCAAGCCGAAGTTTCGTTGGCAAAATTGCATTTATCTTTTACCGAAATTAGAGCACCATTTGCAGGAACCATTGATAGAATACCTAAAAAATTAGGAAGTCTTATTGATGAAGGCGAATTACTAACTAGTCTATCGGATAACAGTAAAATGTATGCTTATTTTAATGTTTCTGAATCTGAATATTTAGATTATCAAAACAATGTTAAAGGAAGAGGAAACAGCACTGTGAACTTACTTCTTGCTAACAACCAACTTTTAAAATACAAAGGAAAAGTAGAAGTTATTGAAAGTGAATTTGATAATGAAACGGGTAACATAGCTTTTAGAGCAAGTTTTCCAAATACCGATAAGTTATTAAAAAATGGACAAACGGGTAAAGTAATGATGTTGGTTCCAGTTGTAAATGCATTAATTATTCCTCAAAAAGCCACTTATGAAGTACAAGACAAGAAATATGTTTTTGTAGTAGATAAGAACAATGTAGTAAAAACAAGAGAAATCACCATTACAGGAGAAGTTCCAGATTTATATGTCGTGAAAAGTGGTTTAGATGCCAACGATAAAATAGTACTTGAAGGAGTTCAGAAGGTAAAAGATGATGATAAAATTAAATTTGATTATCAAAAACCACAAGACGTTCTTAGTCATTTGAAATTAAAAGCCGAATAGTTCTAATACTTAAATAGTAAAAAATGTTTAATAAATTTATACAAAGACCAGTTCTGTCGATAGTAATATCGCTGATGATTGTCTTACTAGGTGTATTGGCTATGACCAGTTTACCAATTACCCAATTCCCCACTATATCACCTCCAAAAGTTAATATAGTAGCCGATTATCCTGGAGCAAATAATGAACTGATGATTAAATCGGTAATCATTCCTCTAGAAAGAGCTATTAACGGTGTTCCAGGAATGAAATACATGTCCTCTACTGCAGGAAATGATGGTGAAGCAAGTATTAATGTAATTTTTAATCTAGGTACAGACGCTAATCAAGCTTCTATTAACGTTCAAAATAGAGTTGCTTCGGTAGTAAATAAATTACCTCCTATCGTAGTTAGAGAAGGAGTTAAAATTACAAGAGAAGAACCGAATATGTTGATGTATATTAATTTATATAGCAAATCGGAATCCCTAAATCAAAAGTTTTTATACAATTTTGCAGATATAAATCTTCTATCAGAAATTAAACGAATTGATGGAGTTGGAGTAGCAGATATCTTAGGAAACAGAGAATATGCTATGCGTATTTGGTTAAAGCCTGACCGTATGCTTGCCTATAAAATTTCTGCAGATGAAGTGATGGAATCCTTAAACCAACAAAGTTTGGAAGCTTCACCGGGTAAAACAGGAGAAAGTTCTGGAAAACGTTCGCAAACTTTTGAATATATATTAAAATATTCTGGGAGATTCACAACAAAAGAAGGATATGAAAATATTATTGTTCGTTCCAATCCAAATGG
>CANGCT010000086.1 GCA_947452415.1 Flavobacteriaceae bacterium | reverse complement strand
GACACTATCCTAAAAAGTGTGTAAGTTAAAAAATATAGGGGTTTGACTTTTTAATTAAAGTTGCACCCTTTTTTCAAATATAGTTAAGAACTGGTTGAGGATTAATCCCCAATTATGGATTGGCATTGACCATTTTTTGGTAGCTTCTCTCAGAGCCAAATATACAGATTTTAACACAGCTTCATCCGTTGGGAACGATAATTTGTTTTTGGTATATTTTCTAATTTTACCATTTAGATTTTCGATTAAATTCGTGGTGTAAATTATCTTTCTGATTTCTACAGGAAAGTCAAAGAATACGGTAAGTTCCTCCCAATTTTCTTCCCATGATTTTATAGCGTATGGATATTTATGATTCCATTTTCTAGAAAAGTCTTCTAATGATGCCCTGGCAGCTTCTTTAGTTGGAGCGTTGTAAATAAGCTTCATATCTGCCGAAAATTCCTTTTTATCTTTCCAAACTACATAACGAGCCGAGTTCCTGATTTGATGCACGACACAGATTTGGGTTTGCGATTCGGGGAATACATTTTTAATGGTTTGAGTAAAACCATTTAAGTTATCAGTGGCTGTAATTAGCATATCTTCAACTCCTCTAGCTTTTAAATCGGTTAAAACACCAAGCCAAAAGCTAGCACTTTCATTCTTTCCTAACCACATTCCAAGTACTTCTTTCTTACCTTCTCGGTTAAGACCAACGGCTAAATAGATGGTTTTGTTGATTATTTTTGAGTTTTCACGTACTTTAAAAACAATGCCATCCATCCAAACTATTAAATAAACAGCTTCCAAGGGTCTATTTTGCCAAGCAATAATATCACTCGAAACAGCATCGGTAATTCGGGAGATGGTACTAGTGGAAACCTCAAAATTATAGACTTCCCTAATTTGTTCTTCGATGTCGCTATTACTCATTCCTTTGGCATAAAGAGAGATAATTACGTTCTCTAAACCATCGAGCATATTTTGCCTTTTGGGAACAATTATGGGGTTAAATGACGCCTCTCTATCTCTTGGAACTTGAATCTCAGATTCTCCAAAAGAGGTTTTTATTTTCTTGTTAGAAAAACCATTACGTGCATTGGATTTAGTAGTTTTCTCGTGCTTATCGTAGCCTAAATGAGCATCTAATTCGCCTTCAAGCATTTTCTCGATTCCTCGCTTTTGTAGTTGGGCTAAAAAGCCATAAAGGTCTTCGCCTGTTTTGAATTGCTTCAAAAATTCATCGGATAATAAATCTTCTTTTTTCATAAAATGTGTAAATATTAAAATTAAGTAAAAAAAATATGAGGGTTTGCACAAACCCTCATATTTTTTTTACTTACACACTTTATGGGATACTACCCAGTAATTATTCTCGAATAATTAAATCCGGAATAGTTATTGTAAAAACTCGAGGCTAATTTGAAATCATAAGCAAGGTTTTGTTCATCTATATTGTTATTAAATGTTTCATTTAAAACGGAGGAACCTATTTGAAAATTGAAACTATTCTTGTTTAATTTTAAACTATATTTTATTTTACTTCCTAATTTAATTCTTTTTTGATTTGTATTTTGATATATCAAATAATCATCACCAAAATTCAAATTCAAAAATGGTTGGTCTGAATTTAGATTTAAAACTCTATTCGAATTGGAAAACTCATTGTAGACAATAAAATCAACTTTACTATTGTTATTTATTATTTTTTTATAGGAAAAATTTTGTCCTATCGTAAAGTCTTCCAGACTCTTTTTTTCTTTAAACGCAGTATTTGAATTCAAAAAAGAAGTATTTAAAAAACTGTTTTGAACATCTTTACTGTAATTGGTAGAAAGTGTATAATTACAGTAATTTTTATCATTGGGTTTGTTTTCAATTTTTATATAATTGGAATTAAATAAAGAACTACCAATGATATTGGATGTTTTATTTAATATTTGATCGTTTGAAGCGTAAAATAATTGTTGGGTATTTATAAATTGTTCTTGATTAATAAGATTTGTTATGGAATATCCTTGAATTTTTGTCTTTTTAGACAAACTACTATTTATATTAAAAGTCAAATTTTTAATAGTTTTACTTTTAACATCATCCTCGGCAAATAAAAAATCGGGGACGTTGTCATCAACGGTAAGAGAATTATTATTATCTAAACTAGTTATTTCTTGATTAGAGATTTTTTTAAGGTCAAAATAATCATTAACAGAAAATATTATATTGTTAGTATTATTTACATCGGCAATTAAACTAGCCTTTATTTTTTTATTGAAATTAAAGGTGTAATTATGTAATTTATATCTTTTTTTATAACCTCCTTCTGCATCAATAGCACCATTAATTTTATTTTTAAATTCGTCTTTTATATAAACATTTAAAGCGGTTTTTTTCTCGCCACCATTACCATCACCAAGACTTGAAAAGGATTTAAAATCTTTTAGCACCTCAATTTTATCAATCATTTGTGCTTTTATGTTTTCGGTAGCAAGTTGGTGTTGATTATTGTATAATTCATCTCCTTCTATTAAAAAATTATCAATGGTTTTACCATTAAACTTTATTTTGCCATTTTCATCTATTTTTAAACC
The DNA here is from genome assembly GCA_947452415.1 of Flavobacteriaceae bacterium. Classification (GTDB taxonomy): domain Bacteria; phylum Bacteroidota; class Bacteroidia; order Flavobacteriales; family Flavobacteriaceae; genus Flavobacterium. The sequence goes on along the minus strand of CANGCT010000086.1, from coordinate 8,978 downwards.
CGGTAATTTATCAATAACATCTTTTAATTTTTCTTCAGAACCATTAAGAAGTCTAGTAAGATTATACTTTATGGTGTCATTTTTATCCACTGCATCTTTAAACTTGCCTGTTATTTTTATATTTTGTAACTGTATATCTTTACTCTTTAAAATAATAGTTTCATAAGCCATTCTTTGGCTATTAACAGTAACACTAATAATTTTGGAGTAATAGGAAATATGGGTTACTTTCAAATCTAAATTAATTGCATCACCATTTACAACAAATTCAAAAGCACCATTCTCATTGGTGCTTTTATAATTTATCACTTCGTTAGTTGCATGCTTTACTAATTGAACATTAGCAAAGGAAATGGCATTTCCCAAAGAATCTTTTACAACACCTTTTATAGTAGTTTGAGCAAAAAGAATATTACAGAAAAATAATATAAATAGAGTTTTCTTCAAAATAATTAATCTCTTATTACTGTTGTTGTAGTCGTAGTGGTTGAATTCCCTTCTATTTTAGTTGTGGTTCCAGAAACTGGCATTGGCTTTCTTATTAATATATCTCTAATTTCTAGAAATGTATAAGTTTTATTTATTTCTCTAGGCTTTTCAATTGTAGTTATTGCTTTTGTAATTTCTATATTATTTGCATTCCATTCATAAAAAGGACTACTAACATGTAGTATTAACCCAGGTAATCCTGAATATTTTTGTGGCCCATCACTTATAGATATTTCTTCGGCATACCATGCTATAAATTGTGTGCCATAAGAATTAGAAATTGCTTTTTTGCAAGTAAACCCATTCATTTTTTGAGTTTCGTTGGTTATAATCCAATTCCAATTTATTAATTTATCTCTTCCATCAAAATTAGTACCACCATTAAACATTCTAAAAATTATAGAATTGTCTGCAAAATCTTTATAGTAAAAATCTTCCGATTGGTCAGATGTTATTTTATAAATTGATTGAGTTATTTGCTTTGTGTCCTCCAAATCAACTTCATGGGTTTCCGTCTTTAGAGTATCTACTTTATCTCTACTAACAAAACTATACATGGAAACTCCATTGGAGTTAATTAATGAAAAATATTTCTTTTTCAACACTTCTGCTCTAGCAAATTCAGGAGTTTTTTCTAATCGCTCTTTACTTACAATTCTATTTTCCACATAATCTACTCTTACAGTTTGACAGAAACTTAAAATTGGAAGAAAAAACAAGATAAATATATACTTTTTCATTTGAGTTTTTTTTTATAAATACCACGTAAACATTAAGATTACGTGGTATTGAATTAGTTTTATTAATAACAATTAATTGTTCTAATCTCAGTATAAGATTCATAATAAGAACCAGACATAGGGTCGTAAAATGTCCCTTGATACCAATGTGTAATTGTTTCAAAACATAATTTATAGAATTCTTGTGCTTCTTCAGATAAAACGACAACATTATTATCATTTTTAATTTCTGTAACTTTTGCTAAAGTTACTTCTTCTTGCTTTGTCTCAACAGGTTTAGCGAAACTAATACTTGCAACTAATAAAGCTGCAACTAGAAATAATTTTTTCATAATGATTAATTTTAAATTTATACTATTTTATTGGTTAACCATAATAAATATATGAATTAAAAAAATATAGCATTCAATTATTCGAAAATATTAACGCCTAATTAACAATAAATCAGGTACTTGTAAGATTAATCTCACGTTAATTATAAATATTAATTAACTTATATAAAAGAGTTAGACATTAAAATTGTAAAAAAACTGTAGACGTTAAGAAAAGAAAAAAGAAGCAAGAAATTATAAAGCAATTTCTCCCTCAAAAACAAAAGTTGCAGGTCCTTCTAAAAAAACATTTTCAAAACCTTTATTGGTCTTATCAAAAGAAACTTTGAGTTTTCCGCCTTCTACATCAATTGCAATATTGTTAGAATTTGTTTTTCCGATGGCATACATTGCAATTGCTGTGGCTGTGGCTCCAGTTCCGCAGGAAAGAGTTTCGTCTTCAACACCACGTTCGTAAGTTCGTAAACGGAAATTATTTTCGCTTATTTGGCTTACAAAATTCACATTACTACCCGATTTTCCATATAAATCGGAATAACGAATGGCGGCTCCATTAGTTTTAACCCCTAAATTTTCAATATCATTCACTAAAGTTACATGGTGGGGAGAACCTGTATTTAAAAACACATACTCCTCCTCTATTTTCACTTCTTTTACATCTTTCATTTGTAGAGAAACAATTCCGTTTTCTAAAATGGTTGCATGGTGCAAACCATCTGTTGCAATGAAAGTAGTAGTGTCATTAATTATTCCGAGGCTTTTCGCGAAAGCAACTAGGCATCGTCCACCATTTCCACACATGGAACTTTGGTTTCCATCGGAATTGTAATATACCATACGGAAATCGGTATCCGAATCCTTTTCCAATAAAATTAATCCATCGGCACCTATTCCGAAACGACGATCGCATAGTTCCTCAATTAATTGCACCGATTCTTTCGGGAAAAATTGCTCCCTATTATCAATCATTACAAAGTCGTTTCCGGTTCCTTGGTATTTGTGAAATTTCATTCTTCGTATATTAAATAAAAAAGTATAATTTACTTCGTGCATCGCAAAGTTACAATTATTAATGATACGTTAAAGATTGTTAAACGAGCGTTAAAGCATTTTTTTGAAAATAAAAAAAGTATAATTTTACTTTCAAATAATAAAATCCCAAATATATGAAACGATACTCAAGTTTGTTTTTTGTAGCATTATTAAGTGGCGCCACTACACTTGGCGGCTATAAATTATTTGTAGAAAAAGATTTTGGCAGGAAATCAATTATCACACAAGCATCTGAAAATTATAATAGAACAGTTGGCATGGGCCCTGAAAACATTGATTTTACTATGGCCGCCGAAAATGCTATTCATACAGTGGTGCACGTGAAAAATGTTTCGGTTAGAACCGTTTACAATCCGATTATGCAATTTTTTTATGGTTCAAATGGAGGAGCGCAACAACAAGAACAAATAGGAACTGGTTCTGGAGTGATTATTTCGGAAGATGGTTATATCGTTACTAACAACCACGTTATTAAAGATGCAACCGAGTTGGAAGTAACTTTAAATAACAAAAAAGTATACAAAGCCAAATTGATTGGTACCGATGCCAAAATGGATATTGCTTTGTTAAAAATTGATACTGAAGATAAATTGCCTTATTCTACTTTTGCCGATTCCGATCAGGTGAAGGTTGGCGAATGGGTTTTGGCAGTTGGAAATCCGTATAATTTAACTTCTACGGTTACCGCGGGCATCGTTTCGGCGAAAGCCAGAAATTTAGACACCAACGGAATTCAATCGTTCCTTCAAACGGATGCCGCAGTAAACCCGGGAAATTCAGGAGGTGCCTTGGTAAATACTCGTGGGGAATTAATAGGAATTAACACCATGATTTCCTCTCCAACAGGAAGTTATGCTGGCTATTCTTTTGCTATTCCATCCAATATTACTCGAAAAATCATTGAGGATATTATGGAATTCGGAAATGTGCAACGAGGTGCTTTGGGGATTGTAGGTAATGAAATTAACGGGCAAACTTCTAAAGAATTAGGAATTAAAGAAACCCAAGGATATTATATTTCTAAAGTATTGAAAAATTCGGGTGCCGAAAAATCTGGTTTACAAAAAGGAGATGTAATTATTAAATTGGATAACCAGCCAATAACAACTTACCCAGAATTAACGGGGTATATCAGTACGAAAAGACCAAACGACAAAATAAACGTAACGGTTATTCGGGATGGAAAAAATCAAGTTATACCAGTTACTTTAGTTAAAAATGATATTATTAATACCGATTTTAAAGGTTTGGAATTGGAAAATATTGATGCATCGGATAAGAAAAGATTCAAAATAGATTATGGGGTAAAAATTAAGGAGGTTACCAACGACCGATTAAAACCTTATGAAAATGAACTCACTGGAAGTATTATTCTAACTATTGATGGCGCTAAAGCATCTGATGTAGAAACCGTTTCCAAATTAGCCAATAACAAAGATGAAAATCAAGGGGTAAGTATTGAAATGATTAATAAAATGGGACAAGTAATACGAATCATCATTTAATATAATTTTTAATTTAGGTTACTAACCACCAACTTTATTGTTGGTGGTTTTTTTATGCTAAATAAATGCTAAATAATTTTACGAAAACGTTATAGTTGTGTACTTTTGCACCAAATTTTAGAATAAAGACACAACATAACTATTTTACTAGACATGAACAAAAACACTTTGTACGAAAAAGAATTATCGCTTCAAGCAGACCGACGTAAAGCCGGAGTTGAATTTATCAAAATTATTAGCGATTTATGGTACGACAAATCCATTGAATTAATTTTCTTTAGAAACCAATTAATTGACACTACAGTTAGTGATATCATGAATTTGCACGAATATGCAGGGGAATTTGTTCAAAAGCCTATTAATGTTTTTGATACTGTAGAAATTGCGCGTGCTATTTTAAATTTAGATTTACCACCCTCTAGAATTGATATTGGTAAATTAACTTACGAATACCATTTGGAAGACAACAAATACAATGATGCACGTGCTTTTGTAATTGACAAGTTGAAAGGAGCAAAAAGTTCAGAAGAAATAACTCCTAAGGATGTAGTACTTTATGGTTTTGGAAGAATTGGCCGTCTTTTGGCTCGTGAAATGATGAGCAAAATAGGGAAAGGGCAACAACTAAGATTGCGAGCAATTGTTACTCGTGATAGAAATGATGCACAATCTTTAGATAAAAGAGCTACGCTATTGCGGTATGATTCAGTTCATGGTGATTTTCAAGGTTCCGTTTCGGCAGATATTGAAAATAATGCCCTAATAATCAACGGCACTACCGTTCATGTGATTACTGCAAATTCTCCTGAAGAAATTGATTATACCCAATTCGGAATTGACAATGCGTTAGTGATTGATAATACGGGGGCCTTTACTACAGAAGAAGCATTGCAACGTCATTTAGTTTCAAAAGGAGTGGATAAAGTTTTATTAACGGCACCTGGAAAAGGAGTGCCGAATATAGTTTATGGCGTAAATCATAACGAATTTAACCCAGACGAAGTTTCTATTTTCTCGGCAGCATCTTGTACTACTAATGCAATTACCCCAATATTAAAAGCGGTCGAGGACACTCTTGGAGTGGTAAAAGGACATCTTGAAACCATTCATGCCTATACCAACGACCAGAATTTGGTAGATAACATGCATAAAAAATACCGTCGCGGAAGAGCTGCAGCCTTAAATATGGTAATTACTGAAACGGGTGCGGGAAATGCAGTTGCTAAAGCATTACCGAGTTTAGCAGGAAAATTAACTTCCAATGCTATTCGGGTTCCAGTTCCTAATGGTTCTTTGGTAGTATTAAATTTGGAAGTTGCAAAAACAACTTCTATTGAAGAAGTGAACAACATCATGAAACGCTATGCGCTAGAAGGAGAGTTGGTTGAGCAAATAAAATATTCATTAAATAACGAATTGGTTTCTTCGGATATTGTTGGCACTTCTGCTCCTTCAATATTTGATAGCAACGCAACAATTGTTTCTGCTGACGGAAATAATATTGTATTATATGTATGGTATGATAACGAATATGGCTACAGCCACCAAGTAATTCGATTGGCAAAATACATAGCAAAAGTAAGAAGATATACTTACTACTAGTAGATTAAATTTAATTGTTAATTCAGCCCTTTTGAAGTTTGATACTTTGGAAGGGTTTTTTATTTTTAAACCATTAAGGTATTAAGTTTCATTAAGATTCATTAAGTTTAATAATTAGTTTAATTTTAAAAAAATAGCCAAAAAAATTCCTAAGTTTCTTGGGAGTATTTAATGCGAAAATATTTTTACTTACTAGTTTTTTTTTTACATCTTTTTAAAACCATTAAGGTATTAAGGTACATTAAGTATATTATTTAATTTGGTAAAAAAAACTCCCAAGTTTCCTTGGAAGTTCCTATTTGCAAAAATATATTACTAACTATTAGGCAATGCCTGCAGCAGCAATTAGGTTTAATGCAGATCCAGCTTTAAACCAACCAATTTGACTATCATTATAAGTATGATTAGCCAAAATGGATTCTTTAGAACCATCTGCATGCGTAATTTCAATAGTTAAAGGTTTTCCTGCAGCAAAACTTGTTAAGTCAACAAAATCAAAGGTATCGTTTTCTTGAATTTTATCATAATCTGCTTCGTTAGCAAATGTTAATGCTAACATACCTTGTTTTTTCAAATTTGTTTCGTGAATACGTGCAAAAGATTTTACTAAAACCGCTTTCACTCCAAGAAAACGAGGTTCCATAGCAGCATGCTCACGAGAAGATCCTTCTCCATAGTTTTGATCTCCTACAACCATAGTGGCAACACCAGCAGCTTTATACGCTCTAGCAACAGCAGGTACTGCACCATATTCTCCTGTTAATTGGTTTTTTACTTTGTTAGCTTCTTGGTTAAAAGCATTTACAGCACCAATCAACATGTTATTAGAAATATTATCTAAATGTCCGCGGAAACGCAACCATGGTCCAGCCATAGAGATATGATCAGTAGTACATTTTCCGAAAGCTTTGATTAACAATTTTACTCCATTATAATTTTTACCATCCCAAGCATCAAATGGTGCCAATAATTGTAATCTATCTGAAGTTTCGCTAACCAAAATTTGAACCACTGAACCATCAGCAGCTGGCGCTTGAAATCCTGCGTCTTCTACAGCAAAACCTTTAGATGGTAATTCTTCTCCAGTTGGAGGATTGAATTTTACTTCTTCTCCTTTATCATTCAATAAAGTATCCGTTAACGGATTAAACGATAAATCTCCTGAAATTGCTAAAGCTGCTACCATTTCTGGTGATGTTACAAAAGCATGTGTATTTGGATTTCCATCGGCTCGTTTAGAAAAGTTTCTGTTAAACGAATGGACGATAGTATTTTTTTCTCCTTTGTCTGCACCTTCTCTATCCCATTGTCCGATACAAGGTCCGCAAGCATTTGTAAATACTTTAGTTCCCATTTTCTCGAAAGTAGCAATTATTCCGTCTCTTTCAATAGTGTATCGCACTTGTTCTGAACCAGGATTGATTCCGAATTCTGCCTTTGGAGTAATTCCGTGAGCAACTGCTTGCTCTACAATAGAAGCTGCACGAGCCATGTCTTCGTAAGAAGAGTTTGTACAAGAACCAATTAATCCCCATTCTACTTTAAGAGGCCAACCATTTTTAGCAGCTTCTTCTTTCATTTTAGAAACTGGAGTCCCTCTATCTGGCGTAAAAGGACCGTTAATATATGGCTCTAATTCTGACAAATTAATTTCAATAACTTGATCAAAATAAGTTTGTGGATTAGCATAAACTTCGTCATCTCCTGTTAAGTAAGATGCTACTTTATCGGCAGCATCCACAACATCTTGACGGCCTGTAGAAGCTAAATATCTTCTCATGGAATCATCGTAACCAAATGTAGAAGTGGTAGCGCCAATTTCGGCACCCATATTACAAATAGTTCCTTTTCCAGTACATGACATATTGATTGCACCTTCCCCAAAGTATTCTACAATTGCTCCAGTTCCACCTTTTACAGTAAGAATATCGGCAACTCTAAGAATAACATCTTTAGGAGCAGTCCAACCATTTAATTTTCCTGTTAATTTTACTCCAATTAATTTTGGAAATTTTAATTCCCAAGCCATACCCGACATAACGTCAACGGCATCAGCACCACCAACACCAATAGCTAACATACCTAGTCCACCTGCGTTTACAGTATGGGAATCGGTGCCAATCATCATTCCACCAGGGAACGCATAATTTTCTAAAACTACTTGGTGAATAATTCCAGCTCCAGGTTTCCAAAAACCAATTCCGTATTTATTAGAAACAGAAGAAAGGAAATCAAAAACTTCTTTGGATTGGGAGGTAGCTACAGCTAAATCGGTTTTAGCACCAACTTTAGCTTGAATAAGGTGGTCACAGTGAACGGTTGTAGGAACAGCAACTGTTTTTTTACCAGCGTGCATAAATTGCAATAATGCCATTTGAGCAGTTGCATCTTGGCAAGCAACTCTATCTGGAGCAAAATCTACATAATCAGTACCTCTTTTAAAAACAGTGCTTGGAGTACCGTCCCAAAGGTGGTTGTATAAAATTTTCTCAGTTAAAGTAAGCGGACGACCAACTAATTCCCTTGCTTTATCCACACGGGCAGCCATAGACGCATATACTTTCTCTATCATTTGAATATCAAAAGCCATAATGTAATAGGTTTATTTGTTTGCAGAGCAAATTTACGAAATCGAGGTACTATTTAAAAATTTTTAGTCAAATATGTTCTTTGATTTGAATAATTTATGAAATAGCTATTTTTGACGTGTTCTTTTTATCAAAAACACATTATTCAATGATATAAATACATATTATTAAATAACAAGCTTATAATTTTATAAAAAAATAATCTCTACAAAAAAAATGAGCTCGATAGTATATCGAGCTCATTTTACTTATTTATCTAAACCTTGTGTAAGATCTTAAATCTTATGCTTGTCCCGTAGGGCCAAAGTTTAAAGGAATTACCGGTTGTTCGGAATCTTTTATTTCGCCATGGGCTTGTTCGAATCGGTGGATGTTTTCTCCTAATGCTTTCAACAATCGCTTAGCGTGTTGTGGCGTTAGGATAATTCTCGACTTTACTTTCGATTTCGGAACTCCAGGCATAATTGCGACAAAATCTAAAACAAATTCGGATGGTGAATGGTTTATAATTGCTAGGTTGGAATAAATTCCTTCGGCAACTTTTTCATCCAATTCAATATTGATTTGCCCTGCTTGTGGTTGATCGTTATCGCTCATAATTAATAAATATATTCTTCTTTACTAGCCATAATATCATTGTAATCTTCTTTAGAACCTACAATAATATCG
>CANGCT010000085.1 GCA_947452415.1 Flavobacteriaceae bacterium | reverse complement strand
GTTATGCTAAAGCAAAAGGCTATGGCTTTATTGTTGAATTAAATCCCATGACCGGAATTATTGAATGTTTTCGGTATGCTTTTTTAGGCAAAGGCGAATTTACCATTGGTAGTTTGTCGTATTCTGTTATTACAACCTTGGTAGTTTTAATACTTGGTATTGTGATTTTTAATAAAACTGAGAAAAACTTTGTAGATACCATCTAATGGAAAAACCAGTTATACAAGTTGAAAATTTATCCAAAGCCTATCAAATAGGTCAAATTGGCACTGGTACAATATCTCGCGATATTGAGCGTTTTTGGTTGACAAAAGTTTTGGGAAAAGAGGACCCTTTTTTAAAAATAGGGGAGACTAACCATAGAAGTTTAAAAGGAGAAAGTGACATCGTTTGGTCTTTAAAAGACATTAATTTTGAAGTCAACGCTGGGGATGCTGTAGGTATTATTGGTAAAAATGGTGCTGGCAAAAGTACGCTGTTAAAATTATTGTCTCGTGTTACTAGCCCTACCACTGGTGAAATAAAAGTTAAAGGACGAATTGCTAGTTTACTAGAAGTTGGTACTGGTTTTCATCCCGAACTTTCTGGTAGAGAAAACATCTATTTAAATGGCGCAATTCTTGGAATGCGCAAAAATGAAATCACCCGAAAATTAGACGAAATAATTGATTTTTCAGGAGTAGAACGTTACATAGATACTCCTGTAAAGCGCTATTCTTCTGGAATGTACGTTCGTTTGGCTTTTGCTGTAGCTGCACATCTTGAAAGTGAAATTCTTATAGTAGATGAAGTTCTTGCAGTTGGCGATGCTGAATTTCAAAAGAAATGCCTTGGTAAAATGGGGGATATTTCAAAAGGAGAGGGAAAAACACTACTTTTTGTAAGTCACAATATGGGGGCAGTTAATTCTCTATGTAATAAGTCTATTGTTCTTGAAAATGGTAAATCTATATTTACGGGCGATGTACAAGCTGGAATTTCCAAATATACTGCCATTTCTTCAACTGATTATCAAAGTAAAATTGTTCATACAGATTATGAACAATCCATTGAAATTGTAGATTCCTTCATTAAAGTTAGAAATAATAAGGTTGGACAAGGCGAATTTATTGATTTGGGAGAAAAACTCGAAATATTTTTAAAAATTAAAGCCCTTAAAAATATTTCAAATTTAGCAATTGCAATTGATGTATTGAATGTTAACTCGGAACTAGTTTCTCATATTTCTAACGAAGATGATGACGCCTATATTCCTAAATTAATACCTGGACAAGTTGTAGAATATTCTATCAAAGCAGATTCTATTCTTTATATTCCTGGTATCTACACATTTAATTTATGGATTGGTGCAGGTCATATGAAATCATTATATGCAATTAAAAACTTTTATACCTTTTATGTAGAACAAGGAAGTTTTACTAAAAGAACTAGAAGCTTACCCGCTTTTTCAAAAATATATTTACCAACCAAATGGGATTTAAATATTAAATAGGATGATAAAAATTGGATATTTAATATCATACGATTATAATCTTTTACAAACCTCACTAAATACTGTTTATGATTATGCAGATAAAATTTTTATAGCTATTGATATAGAAAGAAAAACATGGAGTGGGAATACATTTGAAATACCAAACTCTTTTTTTGAAGATTTAAAAAAAATTGATGTAAATAATAAAATTGTAATTTATTTTGAAAATTTTTTTATTCCTGAGTTAGCACCAATAGAATGTGAAACCCGAGAAAGAAATATGCTTTTAAAAAAAATGGGTAAAGGATGGAAAATTCAACTTGATGTTGATGAATACATCTATGATTTTAAAGTTTTAAAAAATTACTTGGATAAGTATTGGTATTTTAATATTTTTTCAAAACTTACTCCAATTCAGTTCGTTGGAAAATTAATTACCCTTTTTAAAGAAGTTGAAGATGGATTTTTATATATTGATAATGAAGAAAAATTTTTATTCATAACAAATTATAATAAATACACCATAACAAGACTAAACTCTAATTTAATAAGCCATTATTGTAACATAATTACAATTCATCAATCTTGGGCAAGAGAAGAAAGTGAAATAGAAGTAAAAATTAAAAACTGGGGACACAAAAATGATTTTGATACAATGAAATATTTATCACTATGGAAAAACGTTAACTCTCAGCTTTATAAAGAATATATCAATTTTCACCCTGTTAAACCTGTTGTATGGAATAAACTTTTATTCTTACCTTGCAAAGACATAAACGATTTCATAGATATTTTTAGTAAAAAATTTCCTCAGAATCCGATACCAGTTATTTTTTTTAAATATTATGAACTTTTTTTAATTAAAAAAATGAGAAAAGTTTATCATTACTTTAAGCAGAAATAGGAATGAAAATAAAAATAATAAATAATAAAAATTATAAGAAAATTTTTTTTATTGAAAAAAAAAGAATTACATTTAAAGAGATTGTTCCTATTGGATGCGATTGTCATACTGCACATTTATTAAAAAAAATAAATTTGAGAAAACACAGTTTACCTTTCGATTGGCTATATACTAACCCAGTAAAAGGTATTGAATTTGTTACAAAAAATAGTAATGAAAGTTTTCAGAATTTTCAAAAAAATATGTTTTATAATTCTAATGGTTATCTTGTTTCAGAAAAATACACTTATTCTGAGTTTATTCATGAAAAAGATTTGTTAGATAATACCTCAAGTCAAGATAAAGTAAAAAGAAGAACAGAAAGATTTTTAACAATAATAAAGGAAAAAAAATGTCAATTTTTATATAGTCTTCATAGAAAATCTATGAATGATATTTCCGATGCAGATTATTTTATTTCATCTGTAATTGAATTTTTGACTCTTTTAAAAAAAAATGACAAATTATTTATATATTTAACCTATGATGAAGCGATAGTTGCAAATGACAACATTAGTAATTATTTAATTAGTAAACTAAATGATTTAAAAAAAGTAAAAATTGTTAAATACGAAAAAAATATTTCCAAGTATGGAATATGGGGAAATGAAAAGGATTATTTGCAATTAATAAATCAATTTGGTATTAAATCAATACCTTTTATAAAAGTTTTTTTTAAAAATAAATAATGAAAGTCTCAGTAGTAATTTTGTCAAAAACCGATAGCAATCAAATGTTTGCTATGACAAGTAACTGTATCAATTCATTATTAAATTCCGAAACCCAATATCAATTTGAAATTATAGTTGTTGAATCAAATTGTTCTTTTAAAGATTCAGGATATAATTTACCAAAAAATGTAAACGTAATTATACCTAACAAGAAATTCAATTTTCATGAATTCTTAAATATTGGTATAAAAAAATCAACTTCAAGTTATATAGCCTTATGCAATAATGATTTATTGTTTGAACAAAACTGGTTTTCAGAAATTATGAAAATTTCAGAAAAAAACAATGATATAATGTCATTTAGTCCAACTGAAAAAGCTTTACATCTAAAAAAAGGTTTTGAAGTTGGATATAAAATTATGCATCATTTAAAAGGTTGGTGTGTTGTAATAAAAAAAGAATTGATAGATAAAACAGGTTTTTTAGATGAAAAATTCGATTTATATTATGCAGATAATGACTATGCAATGATGCTTAGGAAATATAATATTAAACATGCATTAGTTGGTAATTCAATTGTAAAACATTTAGAAAAACAGACCTCAAAATCTCTTTTAAGTAAAGATAAAATTTCAAATGTAGTTTTGAATAAATATTCTATCCCAGATTATTTATATGAAAAGCAATATGATTGGGTTTTCCAAAGTGAAGTAAATTTATCAGGATTTTTAAAATTTTATGGAAAATGGGGAAACCCAAAAATTTTGTATAGAAAAAATAAAATTGCAGATTTTTTTATAAAAAATCATCTAGGATTTATAAATAAATTCTTCTTAAACATTAATAATGACTAAGGTAATTTTAATTTCTCAATTTCCACTTCCTTACAATAAGATTGGAAGTTGGACCACATTGTATCAAAATTACTTATTACAAGATTTTCAAATTGATGTGGTTGTTTGTCCAAAACCACATTATTTATTTCCAAAAGTTATTTATAGTTACGTAAGTCAAACTTTATTAGCTAAATATAAGAACAAACTGATGAGAAATAATCATCAGAATTTTATAAATGCATTATCAAAAAAACTAAACGAAAACGATAAATATATCATTCAAGTTGTTGATAATTATGGTTTAATAAATGCACTTAATTCCTTTTTAATTAAAAAAAATATTAGAAAAAATTGTTATATTCAATATTTTTATCATGGTTTCTCTCCAATAATTAAGAATCCAAAAGAAAAAATATTTTTTTCTAAATTTGATGAAATGGTATTTTTAACAGCTTTAGCAAAGGAAAATTTCTTTCGATATTATGAAAATTTCGAGGTTAAAACTGCTGTTCTGAACAATGGAATTGATTCCAATAATTTTAAAAAATTAGATACAAGTTCAAGATTAGAACAAAGAAAAAAAATAAATATTTCAGAAAAGATAATATTTACATGGTGTTCTAGAGATACTCCTCAAAAAGGTCTTTTATTACTTTTAAAAGCATGGCAAGAATTAATAAAAAAATATTCAAATATTGAACTGTGGATAATAGGTTCTGAAGGAAAATACACCCATAAAGGAGTTGTAAATATTGGTAAAGTTCAAAATGATAAATTGCCATATTACTTTCAGCTTTCAGATTGCTATATTTTTCCAACGCAATGTGAAGAAGGTTTTGGAATGTCATTAATTGAAGCATTACATTGTGGAAATTATTGCATTGCCTCATCGGTTGGTGGAGTGCCAGAGGTCTTGCAAAAAGGAAAATTTGGAAAATTAATTGAAAATTTTTCAGATTCAGAATCTTGGCGAATAGAAATGGAAAAATTCATTAAGAATCAATCGGATAAGACCAATTTCAGTTTTGATTTATACACCTCCACAGAATGGAATAAACAAATGAATACAATTATTTATAATGCTAAAAATGAGTTCAATGAATAAAACTATTGCCATTATTCCAGCTCGTGGCGGTTCAAAAAGATTGCCTAACAAAAATATTTTGTCTTTAGGGAATATGCCTTTATTAGCTCACAGTATTTTATATGCAAAAAGCAATAAGGATATTATTAATGAGGTCTATGTTTCAACTGATGATGAGAATATTAAAGAAACTGCATTGGCTTTTGGAGCCAAAGTTATAGATAGGCCAAAAAATATTTCAGGAGATTTGGAGCCAACACTATCATCATTACAACACGTTTTAGATTCAATTGATTATGAAGTTGAAAATGTAGTTTTATTGCAAGCAACCAATCCATTAAGACCAGAGAATTTACTAAAAGAATGTTTTGAGAAATATGTTCAACAAGATTTTGACAGCCTATTTACTGTAACTAGAAATATGGATAAACTTGGAAAAATTGTTGATAATGAGTTTGTTCCATTTAATTATGAAATAGGTCAAAGAAGCCAAGATTTACTGCCACTATATTTTGAAAACGGTTTGTTGTATATTAGCAAAGCTTCTACAATTAAACAAGGAACAATTATTACCGAAAATGGATTTCCTTTTATAGTAAACCATCCTTTTGCCAAGGTAGATATTGATACACAAGAAGATTTTGAATATGCTTATTATTTAATAAAAAATAATGTAAAATGAATATAAAAAAATTAGCAGAAAATAAATATAAATATTTTTGTGAACGACAAGGTAATGATTATATATCAAGTATTTATGCTTTAAAAAGTATTTTAAAATTAATAGTTGATTATAGAGTAAAATCTGTTCTTGAATTAGGTATAGGTATCGGTTCAATTTCCGATACGATACTAACTTTTTCTAAAAACAATAAGAATGCTATTCAATATGTTGGAACAGAAAATAATGAATTTTGTTTGCAAGAACTAAAGAAAAATGTAGAATATTATTCTGAAATAGAATTGTATCACTCCCTATCGGAAATAAAAACAGACTATAAATTTGATTTAATTATTGTTGATGGTTCTGATGATGGATTGAAAAGTATAGAGAAGTTTTGTAAAAAAAACACACTCATTTTTATTGAAGGATTTAGAGGTTCACAAGTGGATACTATTAAAAATATTTTTCCAAATTACATTCATGTAGAAATAATTAGTAAATAAAGAAACCCTAATTATGGTCCTTTTTCTTCCAAAAATTGGTCGGGTGGTGGACAATTGATTTTTATAAATCCTAACTTGTACCAAAAAATTTATTGGTTTAATGAAAAAGTGAAATCGTATTTTAAAAGAAGAATTAGAAGGTTTGTATAAAATGAGTCAAATTATAGAAATAGCAGGAAGAAAAATAGGCCCTGATTTTCCACCTTTGGTTATTGCCGAAATAGGAATCAATCATGAAGGTTCACTAGCTGTTGCCAAAGAAATGGTGGATGCAGCCCATCGTGCAGGTGTGGAAATGGTAAAACACCAAACCCATATTGTTGCCGATGAAATGAGTGGTGCCGCCAAAAAAGTAATTCCAGGTAATGCCGATGTTTCTATTTATGAAATTATGGAACGTTGCGCTCTAAACGAAGAAGAGGAATTGGAACTAAAAAATTACGTGGAAAGTAAAGGCATGATTTTTATTTCTACGCCATTTTCTCGTGCGGCTGCCGAACAATTAAAAAAAATGGATATTCCAGCCTATAAAATAGGTTCGGGAGAATGTAATAATTATCCGTTATTGGAGCATATTTGCACTTTTGGGAAACCTGTAATTTTAAGCACGGGTATGAATACCATTGAAAGCGTGAAAAAAGCAGTAGCTATTTTTGATAAACACAACATTCCGTTAGCCTTGTTGCACACCACTAATTTATATCCAACACCTATTCACTTGGTGCGATTTGGCGCTATGACGCAATTGCACGAAGCCTTTCCCGATAAAGTTTTCGGATTGTCTGATCACACTTTAAATAACAATGCTTGTTTAGGAGCCGTGGCTCTTGGTGCAAGCATTTTAGAACGCCATTTTACAGACCACATGCAACGAACTGGACCCGATATTGTGTGCAGTATGGATGAAAATGCGTGTGCCGAACTGATAATTTCTTCTAATGAAATTTGGCAAATGCGCGGCGGAATAAAAGAACCCGCTAAAGAAGAACAAGTAACTATTGATTTTGCTTTTGCAACGGTTTGTTCTATAGCAACCATACAAAAAGGGGAAATATTATCGAAAGAAAATATTTGGGTAAAACGCCCTGGAACTGGTAAAATTTTGGCAGAACATTTTAACGATTTACTCGGAAAAACGGCAACCAGAACTATTGAAAATGATCAACAATTAGATTTTAATGATTTTGAATAACACCAAAAAAATATTATTTCTAACGGGTACTCGTGCTGATTTCAGTAAGATAAAATCGCTGATTTCTATTTTGGAAACTGCTCCAGAATTTGAAGTTTTTGTTTTTGTTACAGGTATGCATTTGCAAGAAGAATACGGATATACGTTGATTGAAATTGAACGATGTCAATTCAAAAATATGCATACTTTTGAAAATCATACGCATGAAACCACTATGGATTTGACTTTGGCCAAAACCATCGAAGGCTTGTCAAGTTATTGCAAAGAAATGCAACCTAACTTGATTGTGGTGCATGGTGATAGAGTGGAAACTCTTGCTGGTGCTATAGTAGGTTCGTTAAATAATATCTTGGTGGCGCATATTGAAGGTGGCGAACTATCTGGAACAGTAGATGAATTGATTCGGCATAGTGTGAGTAAATTGAGTCACATTCATTTTGTTTCCAATACCGATGCTGCCAATAGATTGGTTCAAATGGGTGAATTGCAATCTTCCATTTACACCATTGGGTCTCCAGATGTAGACATTATGTTTTCCAATACGTTGCCCGAACTTGCTGTGGCTAAAGAGTATTATCAAATTGACTTTGAAAAATATGCTTTAGTGATGTTTCATCCCGTTACTACAGAAGTAAAAGCGATGGAAGATTACACCAATAATTTTGTTACGGCATTGTTGGAAGATAATCACAATTATATTGTAATTTATCCTAATAATGATTTAGGAAGCCAACAGATAATTAAAAAATATCAAGAATTTCAAGGCAATTCTCGCTTTAGAGTTTTTCCGTCCTTGCGATTTGAATATTTTTTGACCTTACTAAAAAACTCCCAATTCATTATAGGTAATAGTAGTGCCGGAATTCGGGAAGCCCCTTATTATGGCGTCCCAATAATTAATATTGGAACCCGCCAACAAAATAGAGCCTTGCATGCCGAAATCGTGAATGCAGATTATGATTTGAATTCCATTAGTACCGCTTTAAAAAATATCGATTTACAGAAAAATAAAAAAGTGAATTCACATTTCGGAGATGGAAATAGTGCCACATTATTTATGGAATCCTTATTAAATTCGGATATTTGGAACTTAAATCATCAGAAACAATTTAGAGATATTTAAATTTTATGTCAGAAAATTCTAAAGTAGCAACTACTGTTTTTAAATATTTCATTTCCGATGAGATGCTTGACCGTAAAATTACTTTGGATACCCCATCTATAGATAATTTAACTTCTTTTGATATTCTGATAGAATTTTCTTCGCCAATTGCTACTTTTCGAAATCACGATTATACTTGGGTTACTATTTCACATGATCGAATCGCTAATGATTTTTCGCCTAAAGTGATTCGGTTACAAAACGGATTGTATGTTCAAGCAAATTGTAATTTGGGTATTTGGGAAGTAAATGCTAAAAATCCTAGGCAATTGCTATGGCGGTTTAACCCTGAATTTGCTGCTCCAATCACACAATATTCTAATGAAAATAATACTAAAAAGGTAGTTTCTGCTCAAACGGATTTTAATTTCGCAGAGAAATTAGCCTTATTAATAACTTCCAAAGGCGTGCTAGAATTGAGTCGTTCCCCAATTCCGTTCTCGGCTGTTGCTTGTTTTACTGATCATTGCGATTTTGATACCCCAAAAAATTTAAAGATTCAAAGAGAATTTTTTAAAGAAAAAGAAATCAAAATCACCAAAGGATTTTTCTTAAATCATTTCTCCAAAAGATATGATAATGCTTCCTTTGAAAATAATAGTTCTGAAATTGAAAAATGGCGACAAGACGGACATGAATTGTGTTACCATTCGTTAACGCAATCTATTCGAAATGATGAAGAAGCATTTAACGAATTTGTAAATTTCATTCCACCCTATAATGACATTCCGGTTTGGATGGATCATGGATTTCAACCCTATAATTTTTCTTTATTTCAAAAAAATGGTATTTCAAATAACAAGTACGAAGCCACTCTTTTAAATAAAAAGATAGCAGTACTTTGGAATTATATAGATGCCGGAACTGCAACTTCAGGAGTTCTTAATCAGTTGGATTCTAGTCAATTTAATTTAGAAAATTATTATGCATCCATAAAAGGAAACTCTTTTTTAAAGCGAATGGTTTCCCTTCTTAAAAATATAATTTTCCATTTCGATAATGATGAATTTAGAGTAAGAAATTATATTGATACCGTATCTTCTTCTAAGGCGTTATTGGTTAAGAAAGATTGGAGCGCCATTTTTAAGTTGTTTAAAAATGTAATTCCATTGGTATTTCTTTCCTTAAAAGTTATTTTCAAATGGAATAAGGCTAAGAAAACGACTTACAAAGTCGCAAAATACAGTCCTATTTTCTTTAAACATAAAATTGCCCAAAACGAGTTTACTATTTTTCAAACTATTCAAATGGTAGATTTTATTTCGGCATTATCTCCCAAAAACATGGATGCATTTGTAGATGCATCGGGCTTGTTTATTGCGCATACTTATTTTTCGGTAAACACCAATAATTATATAGGCAAACTTATAAATTCCGATACTACTTTAAATGAAAAAGTGGTATCCAACTTTAATTATTTAGCCCAAAAAATTGAGGAAAAAAGCATTTGGAATCCAACACTTTCACAATTATTGAAGTTTTATACAAAGTATCAAAATACCGTTTTGGATATGGATGCAAATGGTACTATTTTCATCAAAAATAATTACGATATTCCTTCAAGAAACGTTCAATGATGCAGACTATTTTCACTAAAGAACAGCACTGGATTGACAAATGGGATGTTTTCGTTCAATCGAATTCGAATGGGTCTTATCTGCAATTATCCGATTGGGCAAAGTCGTATACTTCCTACGGATTTGATTATGAATTGTGCCTTTTTATTAAGGATGAAACTATTATTGGAGGCTATTGTGCCGTGCTTGCTAAAGTGGCATTTTTTAAGTTTTACATACTTCCAATTGGGCCATTAGCAATAAATAAGGAAATAAAAATAATAAATGATTTAATAACTACTTTAGAGCAAAGAGCAAAAGATATTAAGGTATGTTATTGCCAGATAAATATTCCATTTTTTGATACAAATAAAATTAATTTACCTTGCCTAAATAGCTTTAATTCGGGACATTTGTTTAAATATGTCTTTTCTCTTAACGGATTGAATTGGATTGATTTGAAAGCAGAAGATGAAGAATCTTTGATAATGCAATTAAAGCCTTCAATTAGGCGAAATATTAGAAATTCCTACAGAAAAGGTTTAGATCTTAAATTCATGGTTTCAGATTCTGAAATAGAGAAAGGCTACAAATTATTTAAAGAAAATTCGGAAGTTGCCAAATATAGTATCCGAGAATGGAAAGACATGAAGCAATCATTACTTAATTTAAACAAAAAAGGATATTTAAAAATGCTTGCAGCCTATAAAGGGGAGGAGTTAAAAGGGTGTATATTATTACTTAAAGCGGGTAACTATTACACCTATATTCTTGGAGGTTCTAAAAAAGAAGTTCCCGATTTAAGAACTGGAGATTTTTTACAATGGGAAGCTATAAAACTTTCAATAAAGGAGCAATGTATAGGTTATAATATTTCATTAGGAGGTTCAAAAGGGGTAAAGGAATTTAAAAATAGCTTTAATCCAAAAGAAATTTTATTTGATAATTCTAAATATTATAAAGTAATAAATTCCTTTTTGTTCGCTTTTTTTCTTTACTTTGAAAAATATATGAAACCATATAAGAAAAGCATCGCTAGAGTTTTATCGGTTTTTAAAAAAATAAGTAAATGCAAGTTGAAAATAAAGATTTTTGGGAGAAAGACAACGTAATTATTTCGCAAGATATTGCAAAGAAATCTTCCGATTTTGAGATATTTATGATGGAAAAAGCCAAAGAGATTTATGCTAATTTTGGCTCTATTAAAAAAATAAAAATTTTTGGTTGCGGTACCGGAAGAGAAATAGAATCTATTGCCGAATTTTACCATCCAACCCAAATGGTTGCTAGTGATATTGCCGAAAATATGATTATCAAATGCAATGAAAATCTTAAACATTGGAATTTAGAGGCTTGTACCGAAACCCTGACAATTGATGCTAAAGATTACAATAAAGTTTCGGATGAATTTGATTTAGTGACGTTCTTTAACAGCATGATGACGTATGTTATTGCAAAAAAAGACCGAATTACTATTTTTAAAAATGCGCATAAGATTTTGAAAAACAATGGAGTAGTTGTTGGAACGGTTCACAATCAGGAAGGGACTTTTTTAAAAACTTCTTTTTTTAAATTTAGAAATTTATTTTCATTTTATTATGGTGAAAATGCCGGAATTAGAGATATTAACTTCCACGGATTTAAATTAAAAGGCTATTATTACACCAAAAAAGACCTGTTAAATG
>CANGCT010000084.1 GCA_947452415.1 Flavobacteriaceae bacterium | reverse complement strand
AGTTTAAGGTGTTTATTGCGTCGGGGCTCACCTCTTCCCTTTCCGAACAGAGAAGTTAAGCCCGATTGCGCAGATGGTACTGCAGTTATGTGGGAGAGTATGTCGCCGCCTTTTTTTATAAAAGCCTGTTCTATTGAATAGGCTTTTTTGTTTTTAATCGGTACGGCATGCTGAAAAGCTCGGTTCGCCGCCTTTTTTTATAGAGCTCTACTCTTTACAGATTGGAGCTTTTTTTTATATAAAGGTAAGACGTGTTCGCAAGCTAGGTTTGTTGCCTTTTTTATTATTTTTTTATCTATAGTTCCTCATCTTTGGCTACTTTGTATAAAAAGGAAGAATCATCGATTTCTCGTTCCTCTAAATGACAAAATGTACATAATAATTGATTTGTATTTTTTATGTAACTAAAAAAATTACAACTAGGGTTTATATAATAAAAATTATTGCGTTGCCATTCGTTTTAAGATAGCCCATTGTTTTAAAGCGGTACGAGCCTCCACGGCTGGATACCCAATCATTGTTTTTCCTGCTGGTACATCAGCTGCAACTCCAGATCCAGCTCCAATAGTAACACCATCACCTAAAGTTAAATGGTCTTTAATAGAAGCGCTTCCACCAATAATAACGCCGTTACCAAGAGTTACGGAACCTGCAAGACCGCTGTTTCCTGCCATTATGCAATATTTGCCTAATATGCTATTGTGTCCTATTTGAACTAGATTATCAATTTTACAACCGTCTCCTAATATGGTAGAACTAAATTTACCTCGATCTACCGAGGAATTGGCTCCAATTTCTACATTATTACCTAGGATGACATTTCCAATTTGAGGAATCTTAACCAATCCTCTTTCAGGACAAGGTCGGAAGCCAAAACCATCTGCTCCTATTGTACAGTTTGGATGTAAAATGCAAAAGTTACCTACATGACAACGTTCACGGACAACTACTCCCGACCAAATGATGGTGTTTTTGCCAATTGTACATTCATCTAAAATGGTTGCATTTGGATATATTGTTACATTTTCACCCACTATTACGTTTGGACCAATATAAACATTGGCGCCAATTCTAGTTCCTGCTCCAATTTTTGCGGAAATATCTATAACGGCTGTTGGGTGAGTTTCAAAAGCAAATTGTGGTGGAGCTGGAGCAAACATTTCTAAAACTAATGACATTGCCAAATCGGCATTTTTTACTTTGATAAATACCTTGTTTTCACCAGGTTCAATCGATATATCTTCGTTAACAATGGCAGCGCATGCTTTAGAATTTTGCCAAAGTTTTTCGTATTTTTTATTTCCTATAAAAGAAATTTCGGTTTCTTTTGCCAATTCCAATTGCTCTGGAGCGGTAATGGAGTAGGTGGTTTGTCCAACAATAGTACCTTTTACAATGCTATTGATGTTTTCTATAGAGTAATTTTTCATTAGATTTGGATAATTAATAGTATTCAAATTAAGTGAATTGTTTTTAGATATTAGCAATTTTTATATTAAAATTTTGATTGATAATAATTTAATATAAATGGAATTGCTAAAAACGCAAAAAGCATTGAGAAATCAATGCTTTTAAATAATTAAATTTTGTGAAATTTTATTTTAGTCCTGCAATACTTTGCTCAATAGTTGCAATTTTTGCTAAGGAGTCGGCTTGTTTTTTGCGTTCCATTTCTAATACTTTTTCTGGAGCACCCGCTACAAATTTCTCGTTAGATAATTTTGCTTCTACTGATTTCAAAAAGCCTTTGGTGTAGTTTAACTCTTCGGTTAGTTTTGCAATTTCGGATTCTACATCAATTTTTCCAGTAATTGGAATGAAATATTCATTGGATTTTACTCTATACGATAAAGCCCCATCCACTTTTTCGGATACATATTCTAATGAAGTCATGTTTCCTAATTTGGAAATGACTGAATCAAAATAGGTACTTGCATTTTCGTTGTTTACCACTCTCAATTCCATAGTATCTTTAAACGGAATATTTTTGTCTTTTCGGATGGTTCTAATACCTGAAATCACTTCAATGGTAAAATCAAAATCGGCAATTAATTTTTCATCAAAAGTCTTGGCTTTTGGCCATTTGGAAACTATTAATGCTTTTTCTGGAGATCTTTCGGTTATATGTTGCCAAATTTCTTCAGTTAAAAATGGCATGAACGGATGCAATAATTTTAAATTATTTTCCAACATTTCAATTGCTTTTTCAAAGGTAACTTTATCAATTGGTTGTTGGTAAGCCGGTTTAATCATTTCTAAAAACCACGAGCAGAAATCGTCCCAAACGAGTTTGTAAATAGCCATTAGCGCATCGGATATTCGGTATTTATCAAAATTTTCTTCGATTTCAGTTAAGGTTCTTTGTAATTTGGTTTCGTACCATTCGATGGCTACTTTAGAAGATTTTGGTTGCGGAATTGCATCCGAAACTTCCCATCCTTTAATCAATTTGAAGGCATTCCATATCTTATTGGTAAAGGCCTTTCCTTGGTTGCATAATTCTTCGTCAAACATGATGTCGTTTCCAGCAGAAGCACTTAAAAGCAAACCTACACGAACACCATCGGCACCAAATTTTTCAATTAATTCTAATGGTTCTGGCGAATTTCCTAACGATTTTGACATCTTGCGACGTTGTTTATCGCGAACTAAACCGGTCAAATATACATTGGTAAATGGTTTTTCGCCAGCATATTCGTATCCAGCAATAATCATACGGGCTACCCAAAAGAATAAAATATCTGGACCAGTTACTAAATCGTTCGTTGGATAATAGTATTTAAAATCTTCGTTTTCTGGATTTGTTATTCCTCCAAAAACAGCCATTGGCCAAAGCCAAGAAGAGAACCAAGTATCTAAAGCGTCAGAATCTTGTTTTAAGTCGGAAGTATTAAGTTGGATGTTGGAAGTTTTTTCTTTAGCAAGTTCTAATGCTTTTTCAATATTTTCTGCAACTACAAAATCTTCTTTTCCATCTCCATAAAAATAGGCCGGAATTTGTTGTCCCCACCATAATTGACGGGAGATGTTCCAATCGCGAATGTTTTCTAACCAATGCTTGTAGGTATTGTTGAATCGGCTTGGGTATAATTTTACTTCCTGAGTTTCTAGTACTGCTTTGATTGCTGGTTTTACCAATTCTTCCATGCTTAAAAACCATTGGTCGGATAAGCGTGGTTCAATTACTGCTTTGGTTCTTTCGGAGGTTCCTACTTTATTTAGGTGGATTTCGGTTTTGGCTAATGCTCCGATTGTTTCTAGTTCGATTGCAATTTCGTCTCGAACTACAAAACGATCTTTCCCTTGGTACTGCATTCCAAAAGAATTTAGGGAAGCATCTTCATTGAAAATATCAATAATTTCCAATTGGTGCTTTTCGCCTAAGGTTTTATCGTTCATATCGTGAGCAGGAGTAACTTTTAAACAGCCTGTTCCGAATTCTATATCTACATATTCGTCTTCAATAATTGGAATTACGCGTCCGCAAATAGGCACTATTGCTTTCTTTCCTTTTAAATGAGTGAAACGTTCGTCGTTGGGATTGATGCAAATAGCTGAATCACCAAATATAGTTTCTGGTCTTGTGGTTGCTACTGTCAAGAAATCTTCAGATTCTTCAATTTTGTATTTTATGAAATATAATTTTCCTTGGCGTTCTTCAAAGATTACCTCTTCGTCGGATAGGGTGGTTTTGGCTTCTGGATCCCAGTTTACCATTCGGTAGCCACGATAGATTAACCCTTTGTTGTATAGGTCTACGAACGAATGGATTACGGATGCTGACATATCGGGATCCATAGTGAATTTGGTTCTGCTCCAATCGCAAGAACAACCTAATTGTTTTAGTTGTTCTAGGATGGTTCCTCCGTATTTGTTGGTCCAATCCCAAGCGTGTTTTAGGAATTCGTCACGAGTTAAGTCGTTTTTGTTGATGCCTTCGCTTTTTAGTTTTGCAACTACTTTGGCTTCGGTAGCAATAGAGGCATGGTCGGTTCCTGGTACCCAACATGCATTGAATCCTTTTAAACGTGCACGACGAATTAATACATCTTGTATGGTATTGTTAAGCATGTGCCCCATGTGTAAGACTCCAGTCACGTTGGGTGGTGGAATTACAATGGTGTAAGGGGTTCTATGGTCGGGTTTAGAAGTGAAATAATCGTTTTTCATCCAGTAGTCGTACCATTTTTGTTCTACTTCTTTGGAATTAAATTGTGCAGGAATTGACATATTCTCTTTATATATTATATGTTGTATATTACTTGTAACAAAAGGTATTTAAGTTTATCTTTTAGCCCTGATAGTAGCGAAAATACTTGCTTTTTTCGCAAGTATTGTAGCGGATAGCAGGAAAATGGTATACTGGTAAAGCCCGAGCCATTCGCTCCTGAATTTTCAGAAACTACTAAAATTAACTTTGGTATATTATTTGTGTATCTATCTGCAAAAGTAGGTAATTAGTAGTTTTATAAAAAATTAAGAATTAAAATTTTATTTTTTAATTTAAAGTGTTATTTTTACTAAAGTAAATAATTAAAATTTAGACTTATGAAAAACGTATTCGTTGTTGCTTTTATGATAGCAAATAGTTTTGTTTTTTCTCAAAGCGGTGCAAAGATTGTCTTTAAAGATAGGGATAATACTATTGATTATGGTACTGTTTCTAAGGATTCTGACGATGGTGTTAGGAAATTTGAGTTTACAAATACGGGCGATCAGCCTTTGGTTATAAAAAATGTACAATCTACTTGTGGATGCACGGTTCCTAGTAAACCAACGGGGGAGATTTTGCCTGGAAAATCGGAGTTTATTACGGTGAAATATAATATGAATCCGGGCCCGATTCGGAAAACAATTACCGTGGAAACTAATGCGGTGAATGTAGAAGGAGGGATGGTAGCCTTGAAAATTAAAGGGGAAGTTATTGTGAAACCCGAAGTGAATTTGCTAGAAAAGAAAAAAGCGGGTCCAGTTCAATAAAAACAGAAAACGGTCTGAAAATTATTTCAGACCATTTTTTTTTGCCACAGATTGGACGGATTTTACGGATTATATTTTTATTGTAGTTGAAATTATATCTGCTTTTAGTTTGTTTCTCGCAAAGGCGCAAAAAAAAAGTATATTCAATTTGTAACTTTGCGACTTTGTGTCTTTGAGAGATCAATAATTATTTGGTAGAAATTGGTTTTTTTGCAGTAAACAAAAAGTACAATCCAATTAATATAAATGGGATGCTAAGCCATTGTCCTGTAGAGAATATTGTAGAATCTCCGAAACCGCCTTGGCTTTCTTTTACATATTCTACTACGAAACGAACACTCCATAATAAGATTAAGAAAAGTCCGAAAAGGAGTCCTTGTTTTTCGGCTGTTTTGGTTTTCCAATATAGGAATAGTAGCAAGAAAAAGACAAATATGTAGCAGAAGGATTCGTACAATTGTGCAGGATGCTTTAAAGGCACTTGCATCAATAAGTTACTGAATTGTGGATCGGTAACTATAGCGTGGTAGGCTGCATCGGGATCACTGATGTGGGTTTTGGTTACTGCGTCTTGCTGGGTGAAATAATCTCGAATGAATTTTATTCCGAAAGTGTTGTTGTTAGTTATTTTTCCTACAATTTCGGAATTGAAAAAGTTTCCAATTCTAACGAATATAGCTCCGCAAGCAACAGAAATTACTACTCTATCTAATACCCATAAAATAGGACGTTTTATTATGTTTTTGCTATAAAAATACATTACCAATATTATGGAGATTGCTGCGCCATGGCTTGCTAATCCTGCAAAACCGGTGAATTTAAACTCGGGTTCAAATTTAAATGGCAATAAAATTTCTAGTAGATGGTTTCTGAAATATTCCCAGTCGTAAAAAAAAACATGTCCTAATCGAGCACCTAAAAGTGTAGCAAGAACCGTCCAGATGAATAAGGTATCTAGTTTTTCTAGTGATTCTTTTTCGTTTAAGAATATCTTTTTCATGATGTACCAGCCTAAACCAAAGGCAACGACAAACATTAAACTATAGAATCTTATAAATAGTGGTCCTAGATGTATTCCTTCTGATGGATTCCAAATCATGGTGTGAGTTTTTTTGGGATATTTTTCAAAAATAGTAATTATAAATTTATACTATTTTAAAACTATGTTATTTGTGACTACTTTTTTTTGGTGGAACTGGGTCATAACCACTTTTCCCCCAAGGATTGCAACTGATAATTCGTTTTATTCCTAAATAGGATCCTTTGATTAGTCCATGAATTTTTAGTGCTTCTAGAAAATAGGTAGAGCAAGTTGGTTCGAATCGACAGGCAGCAGGTGTAAAAGGTGAAATGGCTTCACGGTAAAAAAAAATAAGGCCAACTAAAGGAGCAATAAGTATTTTTTTTAGCGTTTTCATGGTTTTTAGAACGTAAACGAAGTTCCTTCTTTTCCGTCTTTTAACTGAATATCTAAAGCCAAAAGGTTATCTCTAATTTCATCTGAAAGTGCCCAATTTTTATTTTCTCTTGCTGCTTTTCGCATTTCGATAAGCATTTCGATAACTCCTTCTAATTTATGTGTGGTATCGTTGGAGGTTTTCTCGTTTTTGATTCCAAGAACGTCAAAGGTGAAAACTTCAAGCGTATTTTTTAATTCGGATAAATCAGAAGCGGTTATGGTTTCTCTTTTATCGTTCAATACATTTACCAATCGGATGCCTTCAAAAAGGTTTGCAATTAAAATAGGCGAATTAAAATCGTCGTTCATTGCATTGTAGCAATTTTGTTTCCAAGACATAACATCCAAAGAGGAAGTAGGGCTAGTTTCAATTTCGGAACAAAGGTGAATGCCTTCCATCAATCGGGTAAAACCTTTTTCGGCAGCAAGAATAGCATCGTTAGAAAAATCTAAAACGCTTCTGTAATGGGCTTGCAACATGAAAAAACGTGCCACGTTAGGAGAGAAGGCCTTGGTTAAAAAAGGGCTTTCTCCTGTAAAAATTTCTCCAGGGAGTATGTTATTTCCTGTAGATTTTGCCATTTTTTTTCCGTTTAAAGTTAGCATGTTGGCATGCATCCAATAATTAACGGGGCTATGACCTGTGCAGGCTTCGTTTTGCGCAATTTCACATTCGTGGTGCGGGAATTTTAAATCCATTCCACCACCGTGAATATCAAATTTTTCTCCAAGATATTTGGTGCTCATGGCAGTACATTCAAGATGCCAACCCGGAAAACCAATTCCCCAAGGAGAAGGCCAACGCATAATATGTTCTGGTTCGGCTTTTTTCCATAAGGCAAAATCTTGCGCATTTTTTTTGTCGCTTTGTCCTTCGGTATCTCGAGTGTTAGCAAGCATATCTTCAATATTTCTGCCGCTTAACTTTCCGTAATGGTGCGTTTTGTTGAATTTTACTATGTCAAAATAAACCGATCCATTAGTTTCGTAGGCAAATCCGTTATCGATAATTTGCTGTACTATTTCAATTTGTTCAATAATATGTCCAGTTGCCGTAGGTTCTATGCTAGGAGGTAGGAAATTATAATTGCTCAATATCGAATGAAAATCAACAGTATAACGCTGTACAATTTCCATTGGTTCTAATTGTTCTATGCGGGCTTTTTTGGCAATTTTATCTTCGCCTTCGTCTACATCATCCACCACATGACCAACATCGGTAATGTTTCTCACATAACGAACTTTGTATTCTAGATGTCTTAAATATCTAAAAATAACATCAAAACTCATGAAAGTTCTCACATTTCCTAAATGCACATTGTTATATACTGTTGGACCGCAAACATACATACCTACATTGCCTTCATTAATAGGAGTAAAAAGTTCTTTTTCTCCTGAAAGTGAATTGTAAATTTGAAGCGTTTGATTTTTGTAAAGTGGCATAGTAGTTCTATTAACAATGGTTTTGGTAAGTGACCAATTTTATTCTATTTAAAAGGAAGTTTCCAATTTTATGTAATCTAAAAATTCTCTTTTTACAGATTCTTCTTTAAATTTTCCGCCAAATTCAGCAGTAACCGTACTACTTTCAATATCTCTAATTCCGCGAGAATTCACACATAAATGTTTGGCATCGATGATACAAGCAACGTTATCGGTATTCAAAACTTTTTGAAGTTCTTTAACGATTTGAATAGTTAATCGTTCTTGTACTTGTGGTCTTTTGGAAAAATAATCTACAATACGGTTCATTTTAGATAAACCAACAACTGTTCCATTAGAAATATATGCAACGTGTGCCCTTCCTATTATTGGAAGTAAGTGGTGCTCGCAAGTAGAATAAACCGTTATGTTTTTTTCTACCAACATTTCGTTGTATTTGTATTTATTTTCAAATGTAGAAGAACTTGGTTTTTTACTTGGATTTAAACCTCCAAAAATTTCTTTTACAAACATTTTAGCAACACGATCTGGAGTTTTATTTAGACTATCGTCTGTTAGGTCCATTCCTAAAGTTGTTAAAATGTTTTCTACATTTTTTTTAATAATTGCAATCTTTTCGTCATCTGTTTTATCAAATGCATCTTTTCTTAAAGGAGTGCGTTCGCTAGTTGCTATATGGTTGTTCCCTAATTCGTCAGTAAAGTCTTCGTGATTAGTCATTTTTTGATGATAAATTTTAATATAAAGTATCTGCAAAGATAAATATTAAAAAATTATTAAAGCATAAGAATCTAAATTTTTAAAAATTGCAAAAATTAAGATATATTTATTCAATATTTTATGTACTTTAGCTTCTTAAATCTCGTCCCAATATGAAAAAAAGAGTATTATTTATATTATTATCCTTCTTGTTTATCAACGTTTTAAATGCTCAAAACTTACTTTCAAATGGCAATTTTGAATCGGGTGGAGTTGGTGTAGGTTTTGCAATAAATAGTTCAGGATATAATTATGTGTCTTCTCCAACAGGAACAACGTCTGCTGGAGATTATTCATTTGGGATCAATCCGCAACCTTATAATACTTCCAATTTTTTAATAGGAACCGATCATACTTCGAATTCAGGAAAAATGATGATTATTGATGGATCAACTGATGGAGGAAATCCAAGTTTTTGGAAAGCAGGATCAACTGGAGGTGGTGTTTGCGGACTTTCTGTTGGGGTTACTTACACTTTTAGTTATTATATAAAATCTATTTCAAGTAATGTTGTTGACGCTTCTACACAAGCAGATGTTCGTGCCGTTTTTAATAATGCAAATATTGTTGCTTCGCCAGCCACTTCATTAGCACCATTGCCAATTGCTGGTTGGGAAAAAAGAACCTATACAATAATTCCAACTAATGCATGTGTAAATATTGAATTAAGAAATTATAATACTAATCCAGTAGGAAATGATTTTGCAATTGATGATTTAGTTTTTACAGCTTCACAATTATCAATAGTTGTTCCTTCGAATCAATTAGTTTGTAATGGAACATTAATTCCTATATTAAACTTTACTGGTAGTCAACCAGGTATTGCTTTTTCATGGACCAATGATAACCCTTTACTGCCTATTGGAAGTTCTGGCATTGGAAATATTTCTAATTTATTAGCTAATAATAATACTTCGAGTCCAATTATAGCTACAATTACTGTAACAGGTTCTTTAAGTGGTTTTACCAATGATGTAAAACAGTTTACTATAACGATAAATCCTACTCCTAAAGTAGTAGTAAATAATGTTGAAAAATGCACCGGCGATTTATCACCAGCAGTAATGACAGCTACACCAGCATTTCCAGGAACCTATAGTTATTTATGGACGGTACCTCTTTTAGCAACAAATCCTGGTAATGTAGCTAGTTTTAATGCAACAATTGCAGGGAGTTATACCGTTAAAATAACTAATACAACAACAGGTTGTGTTAGTACGCCTTCTACAGGAGTTTTACAATATTTATTAAACTGTTGTCCGAATGGTATTTCTATTCCTATACCTCAGTCTTTGTGTAATAATACGAGTTGTACTACTTTGACAGCTTCTTATGTTGATGTTAAGGATACAAGTAGTTATACAGTAAGTTCAATACCTTATGTACCAGCTGTTCCTTTGGGAAATGCAACAACTGGTGCCTTGTGTACAATAGATGATACTTTTTCTGACCCTCAAACATTGCCTTTTAAATTTAGTTTTTTTGGAGTTTGTTATGACAAATTTCAAGTTGGAACTAACACTTTTTTAACCTTTAATGCTACTCACGGTCTTTGTGGTGTAACAAACAGTGGATATATTTTCGCTCAAACAATCCCAAGTTTAGCAATGAATTCTTTATGGAGAAATTCTATATATTTCCCTATGCAAGACACTAATCCAGATCCTTTAGTATCTCCAAATGTTTCAATTTCTTATGCTTGGGACGGATCTGCTCCGTGCAGAAGAGCTATTATTTCTGTGAAAAATATGGGATTATATTCTTGCGATACTGGTCAAGGTCTTCAAGAAAGCCAATTAGTATTGTATGAAGGAACTAATATAATTGATATTTATGTTAAAAAAAGATCTACTTGCGCTTCTTGGAATAGTGGTAGTGGAGTTTTAGGTATTCAAAATGCTACTGCTACAGCTGCTTTTACACCTCCAGGAAGAAATACTGGTACTTGGACCGCTACAAATGAAGCTTGGCGTTTTACTCCAGCAGGAGCATCTTTAACTTCTTTTAAATGGTTAGATGCCAGTGGCACAACTATAGGAACTACACCTTCTATTTCGGTTTGCCCAACAGCTACAACTACTTATACGGCACAAGTGAAATATACAGAATGTAGTTTACCAGGTCCGTCTACTATAAGAACATTAACAAAACCAGTTACCGTTGAAGTTTATCCAGATGATACACTAACACCTGGTGATATTGTGCACTGCGCTCCTAATAATTTATTTGATTTAACAATTAATGAATCAGTAGTTTTAGGTAGCTTAGATCCAAATATCTATACTATTTCTTATCATACTTCACTAGCTGATGCTCAAAACACAGCAAATTCTATTGCAGACCCTATCAATTACACAATTGTTAGTGGTTCTAGTCAAACTATTTATATATGTATTAATGATCCTTACGGTTGTGTACGAGTAAAACCTTTTAATTTAATATTAAATCCATGTTTTGCCTGTCCAACTATAACTATTCCATCTGCAAATCAAACTTTGTGTTTAAATGCAGATCCAACTCCTTTTTCTGTAACAACAACTTTTACAGGTACCGCTGCTATTAGTTATGTTTATTTTACTACTCCTCAAGTTGGAAATAATATGTATTCTGGAGGTATTCCTTTGGTTACAGTAACACCAACAGCTGGAGGTATAGCAACTTTGGATCTTCCTGTTTTAGGTTCTGGTTCCTTGCCAAATGCAGCGGATACTTATTATGTTTATGCTATTGCAAATCCTGCTCCTACAGATGTTACTTGCAGACCATATCAATTAATTCAAGTTACCGTTAACCCTTCTCCAACCCCCCCAACAGTGGTAACTCCGGTTACTTATTGCCAAAATGCTACCGCATCGGCTTTAACCGCTACGGGTTCTAATTTACTTTGGTATGCTGCTGCTACGGGAGGAACAGGTTCTGCTACTGCTCCAACTCCGAGTACTGTTCTTGCAGGGAATATTGATTATTACGTTTCGCAAACTCTTTTAGGATGTGAAAGCCCTAGAGCTTCTATAACGGTAACGGTTAATGCTACGCCTGTTGCTCCATCCGTTACAACTCCGGTTACTTATTGCCAAAATGCTACCGCATCGGCTTTAACCGCTACGGGTTCTAATTTACTTTGGTATGCTGCTGCTACGGGAGGAACAGGTTCTGCTACTGCTCCAACTCCGAGTACTGCTTCT
>CANGCT010000083.1 GCA_947452415.1 Flavobacteriaceae bacterium | reverse complement strand
TAGGTTTTGTTCTTAATATTGCCATTGATTTTTGATATTGCAATTGATATTGAATTGAATTTCTATATTTGTATTCTAAATTAAAAACAAATGAAAAA
This sequence comes from Flavobacteriaceae bacterium, assembly GCA_947452415.1. Classification (GTDB taxonomy): domain Bacteria; phylum Bacteroidota; class Bacteroidia; order Flavobacteriales; family Flavobacteriaceae; genus Flavobacterium. The sequence goes on along the minus strand of CANGCT010000083.1, from coordinate 12,116 downwards.
AATTATTATTCTATCGTTTATCTTAATTTCCTCTTTTGCCAATGCTCAAGCATACAAAGGTAAAGGAGATGTTAAATTTCAAGTTGGACCTAATATTCAAAAATGGGGTTCTGGAATCTCTGCTTCTACTGATTTCGGAATAGGTGAAAATATGTCGTTTGGCTTTGTGGCTTCCTATTTATTGAATACTACAGATATTTATGGAACACCAAAGTTTGATGATAGAGTAGATGCAAAAGCCCGCTTTAATGCCAATTTAGGTAATGTGCTTAAAATTAGTAATAAAGCAGATATTTATCCGGGTTTAGATTTAGGTTTGCGTAATTTTGGAGCACATCTTGGTGCGCGCTATTTCTTCACTAATGGTTTTGGCCTTTACACCGAAGCTGGAATTCCTATTGCAAAATATAAAACCAATCCAAACGGATACGATTATTTAAACAATCAATTTGTTTTTACTATTGGCGCTTCCTTTAATTTATAATTAAATAAAAAAACAAAATGAGTGTTGTTACAGAAAAAAGATTAAAAGACAGAAGTGGTTCTAAATGTGAAATCAGCGGAAGCGATGAAAATTTAGAGCTTTATATAGTAGCGCCAAAAACAGAGGCTACGCCAGAAAATTGTATTTTAATTACAAAATCGTTAAAAGTTCAAATTGAAAACCCAGAAACTACCAATGCCAATGACTGGCGTGGTTTGAGTGACAGCATGTGGAACGAAAATCTTCCAGTGCAAATTGTTTCTTGGAGAATGCATGCCCGATTGAAAAATATGGATATGTTAGAAATGATGTATTTGGATGAAGATGCCTTAGAATGGGCAAAAGCAACTGGTGAAGCAGATGATGAGGAAGGAAAAATTGTTCACAAAGATTCTAATGGAAACACTCTTTTAGATGGAGATTCTGTTGTGTTAATTAAAGATTTAGATGTAAAAGGCGCTACTTTCACTGCTAAACGTGGTGCTGCCGTACACAACATTAAATTAGTTTGGGACGATGCTACTCTTATAGAAGGACGCGTTGAAGGACAACATATTTTTATTTTAACGCAATATGTTAAGAAAACGAAGTAATATTTACGTTTTTGTCTTTATAGATATAGTAGCAATTCCATAATAAATGGATGAGATTGCCCTAGCCTCGGAAGGACAATTTAATAAAAAACATCGGAAAATTTTGGATGCAGTCTAGAAGTGAAAATCCTTTTTTATCTATAGCCCATGTTTTAAAACATGGACTATAGATAAAAAATATTACATCGAAAAGCCCGAATGATGCTTACTAATATACACCAAAGTTTCTCTACATATTCTGCTAAAAAATTATTTTTGTTTAAAATGTAAAACACGCATCCTTTTTTTTACTTTTGCCGTGAATTTTACAATCGCTTAACACTATAAAAAAGGTTTTGCGGACTTTATACCCAAACAAAGGTTGATGAACCAGAGCAAAAAAGTTATTACCTTAATTTTAGTAGTTACAAGCATTCAGTTGCTGTTGTCGGTATTCTCAAAAGAGTTTATTGGGCAGTATCCATATTTTAAAAATGTGAATTTGCTTTCGGATATTTTGGTAAAGGAAAAAGCCAAAAAAGTAATTGTTAAAACCAAAGGGGTTGGTAATTCGGTATCGAAAGATAGTTTGCCTAAAAATGAATTTGAGGCTTACGAAGATAAAGACGCTCTTATTCGTTTTAATGCTGATGCTGTGGCGCCTGCCCTGCCCAAACTTACACAGAAATTAATTGCTTTATCGGAAGGTAAAAATGTGAAAATACGAATTGCTTGGTTTGGTGATAGCCAGATTGAAGGCGATTTTATTACGCAGGACGTTAGGGAGCAACTTCAGAATTATTTTGGACAACAAAAAGGGGTAGGTTATGTTCCTATTTCTTCTATTTCATCCGACTTTAGAAGGACTGCAAAAGTTTTTACTACTGGAGATGTGAATGTGGATAATTTTAAGAAACAAGAACATAATGGCGGCCTGTTTTTATCGGGATATTCGTTTTACAGTAACAACTTAGAGGTTGATTTTAGAGATAATATAAAGAAAAGCAGCTCCCAAATAACCCAAAAATGGTTGCTTTATGGCAAAGGCGATTCTATTTCGGTGAAGATAAACGATTCGGTTAGAAAATACCCAGCCAATTCGGAATTCAACCGAGTATTAGTAGGAAGTGGGGTTTCTAATAAAGCGAAGTTTACGGTTTCGGCAAAGCGAACTCCGATATTTGGGGTTAGTTCGGAACCAAAATCGGGAATTGTATTGGATAATTATTCGTTTAGAGGAATTACCGGTGTGGAATTAAAGAAAATAAACAGTGATTTATTGGCAGAAATTAGCCGATTGGGCTATTATGATTTGATTGTTTTTCAATATGGGGTGAACTTGATGTTCCAACCCAACGATACCAACTACGATTACTACTATCGCGGCATGCGACCGGTGCTTAAAAAGTTTCAAAACAACATGCCCAACACCGAGTTTTTATTGTTTAGTTGTTCGGATAGAGCGTTTAATTATGATGGCGAATGGAAAACTGCGGTGGGGATTGATTCGTTGATTCACACACAAGCAAGACTGGCTTATGATACCGATACCCCTTTTTATAATTTCTATAAATCTATTGGCGGAAGCGGCACGATTGTAAAATGGGCGGACAGCACCGTTCAATATGCCAATAAGGATTACATTCATTTTAATTTTAGAGGCGCTAAAGCAGTAAGTAAAATCATTTTTAAGGCACTATTGCAAGATTACCAAAAAGGAGTGCTGCTCAAAAAAGGAGGCAAGCCAATTGTTGTTCCTGCGGTGGTAGTTCCTAAAACGATTGTAAAAGAAACTATTCAGATAAAAAAAGATACTCCAAAACTGGCATCCCCGAAAGTGGAGGGGCTAAAACCCAAAGTGGTAAAAGAAGTAGTTCCGAAAGAAGTAGTTCCGAAACCTCCTGTTATAAAAGGCGATTCTATATGATACAAGTAGATTGGAATAGCGTAAAAGAGCAGTTGTTGTATGATGCTCATAGTCCGTTGTTGTTTAACAATGGGTTTTTCTTGTATTTTGTATCGGCGTTTATCGTGTTCTATTATCTTTTTAGAAAAAATTACAAGCACAGAGCGATGGTTCTTACCTTGTTTTCGTTGTATTTTTTCTATAAAGCCAGTGGTGGTTTTGTGTTAATTGTGATTCTTTCGGCATTTTTCAACTACGGTATTTCCAATTGGATTTTTAAGGTGAAGAAGAAAGGCGGCAAACAATTCTTATTATTTTTAAGTGTTATTTTAAATCTCGGATTGTTATTTTATTTCAAATACACCAATTTCTTTTTAGAGGTTTTGAATAATTTTTCTACGTTAAAATTGGATCCTTTACATATTTTATTGCCAATAGGGATTTCGTTTTTCACTTTCGAAAATCTAAGTTACACTATAGATGTATACCGCGGGGAAATAGAGCCCGAAAAAGGAGTCGTGAATTATATGTTATTTCTTTCGTTCTTCCCGAAATTGGTAATGGGACCCATAGTTCGTGCTAAAGATTTTATTCCGCAGTTAAAGAAAGATTATTTTGTAAGCGACACCGATTTCTCGAAAGGATTCTATTTAATAATTACTGGATTAACCAAGAAATTAATCATCTCCGATTATATTTCGGTGAATTTAGTAAACTATGTTTTTGATGGGCCGCATCTGCATAATGGTTTAGAATGTTTAGTGGCGTTGTACGGCTATGCTATTGTTATTTACTGTGACTTTAGTGGTTATAGCGATGTTGCTATCGGAATTTCTAAATGGATGGGGATTACTATCCCAACTAACTTTTTGTCGCCTTATCAAAGTAAATCGGTGAGTGAATTCTGGCGCAGATGGCATATTTCGCTGTCTAGTTGGTTGCGCGATTACTTGTATATTTCAATGGGTGGTAATAGAAAAGGTAAATTCAGAACCAATTTGAATTTATTCTTAACGATGTTAATTGGGGGTTTTTGGCATGGTGCTAGTTGGAACTTCATTATATGGGGAGCAATGCACGGATTGGGTTTGATGATTAACAAACTATGGACGTTCCTTTTCGGAAGAATTAAAATTTTTCCATCGGCAGTTAGCAATTTTTTCTTTGCTATTATTACCTTTCATTTTGTATGTCTTTGTTGGATTTTCTTTAAAGCGAGTAATTTGGATAACGCTATGCAATTCATCCATCAGATAGTATACCAATTCACTTTTGACGGTGCTTATGAATATGTTGAAAATTATAAATATGTTATTATACTAATTGTAATTGGCTATTTAATTCACCTAATTCCAGACAGTTTTCCGGAAAAAATTATTGAAAGACAAAAGCGTTTTCCTATGGTGTACTATATTGTGGGGATGTTTGTATTCATTGCGTTGTATTCGTTCTTTAAAAGCGCGCAACCAGTAATGCCAATTTATTTGCAGTTTTAGAGTTTAGTTTCTTAAAATATTTTAAAAAAATATTCACCTCTTTTTATTTTGTTTGTATCTTTGTATGGAAACAATTGTATTTGAATGGATAAATTTAAAGTACTTTTTTTAACGGAGGCTAGGGAATTTCTTCTTGGATTAGAAGAAAAAAGTCGGGACAAGATCATTTTTAATATTGACAAATCGAAAATTAAAAATGATACGGAGTTGTTCAAAAAATTGAAAGGGGAAATTTGGGAGTTTCGAACTTTGTACAATAAAACTTACTTCCGAGTTTTTGCTTTTTGGGACAAAACAGAGAAAATTAATACGTTAATTCTAGCAACTCACGGTATAATTAAGAAAACCGGAAAAACTCCTGAAAAAGAAATAGAAAAAGCCGAAAACATTAGATTGAGATACTTTGAACTTAAAGATAAGAGAAATGAAAAATAAAGATACAGACTTGGAAATATTCTCTTTTGATGAAATCAAAGACGAATTTATTGGAGAAATTGGCACTGTAAAAAGAGCCTTTTACGAACAAGAACTTCAAATGGAACTCCTAGGCAATCTGATAAAAAAAGTGCGGTTAGGAAAGAATATGACGCAAGAAGATTTAGGAAAACTAATTGGAGTTCAAAGAGCGCAAATCTCAAAACTGGAAAACAATACTACTAATGTTACTCTCGAAACCATCCTTAAAGTCTTTAAAGCATTAAATGCGAAAGTAAATTTTAATGTAGAACTTTTAGACAGTGTTGTGAAAATTGCAGGGTAAAACCTTAATAATTCTTACACAAAAATTCGTTCCACACTTTTGCGAAAGCATCTACAAATAAGTTTCCTTGCAAGACATAACCTTCTCTAGAGAAATGCACTAAATCTTGTCGGAGGAGTTGTTTCTTCTTCCAGATTTTAGCGCCTTCCAATCCTTGGGAAACATTAAATAAATCCCAACAAATCAAGTTATTGGAATTACAATACTCTATTAAGGCATTAGTAATGACTTCTAAAGAGAAATTGGGGTTCTTTTTTTTATAATAGGAAACTGGTGGCGTGGTAAGAATAATACAAGCATCGGGAGAAACCAATCGCAATTTAGCAACCATAATCTTCACCTCCAATATAAACCCATCGGCTGTTAAATTTGGATCTTGTGCTTCATTAGTTCCAAGGGAAACGATGTAGCAATCGGCATGCAACTTGTTTAGTTGTTTCCAAAACTGTTTGGTTTTATTATAATCCGAATATTTAGCACCATTAGCACCAATGCTGTGGTAGATAATTCCGCAAGCATCTTTTTTTTCAAGAGAAGCTCCATAAAAGCGAATGGAATCGGTAGTGGGAAACGTCAATCGAAAGCCAGATGTAGATGATTTCAAATTAAAAACGGTATAATCGGGAGCCAACGGATAACAACCATTTTCGGCTTGGGTATCGTTGTATTCCATATACAATTCCGATATCGGACCACCCATAAACAAATGTACTTTATCAAAATTATCTCGAACGCCATTTATAAATCGTAGTTCCAGATTAAATTCCGGATTGGCACTTTGTGATTGCAATCCAAATGCCGAAACCCCACAAGTAATAAGCGTATCTATTCGAGCCAATCGGTTGCTTTTCCAACTGCTTTTAGAACTCGAAACAATATCATAAGGAGCATTTGATTTTCCAACTTGGTACGGAAAAACCAAACCGCGGCCAGCATTACCAAAATAACTTTGAAATTCATTTCGGATTACCGAAGTCGCTACATCGGCTTGAATATGCGAATCTCCAATATGAACAAATACGGCGTTTTCTTTGCTAAAATGTTTAACTTTATACAATTTCGCCAACAACGGAAACATCGAATTAGTATTCTCGAGGTTATTTTTAGAATAATCAATACAATTTAATGCAACCGAATCTATTTTTTTAAGTATCCAATCGTCTGTTTTTTGCGCCTGCAAGGGTAACGCCAAAGGCACTACAAAAACAAAAGTAAAAAGGTATTTAATGGAGAACATGGTTTTTATATTCGGGGCTTAATGTTTTTCAAGCCTATTGTTAAAGGGATTTTTTTAAGGAAATCAAAAATAGTTTTTTTAGACTATTTTTTAAAAAGGAAATAAAAAAAGCCATTCTCTAAAGAACGGCTTTGTGAATATATTCTTTCAAAAATTATTTTCTATTTAATTTAGATAGCAAACGTAAGAATTCAATGTAAAGCCATACTAAAGTAATCATCAATCCCATAGCGCCATACCATTCCATATATTTTGGCGCTTTTTGAGCAGCACCTTTTTCTATTTGATCAAAATCTAAGAACAGGTTTAAAGCAGCAATAACAATAACAAAAATGCTAATTCCAATACTCATCAAAGAGTTGCCATAATGTACCGGTTGATAGCTAATGAAAAAAGTAAGCAACCACGAAAATAAATAATAAACAGCAATCGCAGCAGTTGCAGCAATTACTACCGATCTAAATTTTTCGGTTACTTGCACAATCTTATATTTATACAAACCAAGGCAAACCAAAAAGGTTGCAAAAGTACAACTCACCGCCTGAATTACAATTCCAGGGTACATTCTTTCAAAAATTGCCGAAACACCTCCAATAAACAAACCCTCTGCAACTGCATAAGCAGGCGATAAATAAGTAGAAAGTTGTGGTTTAAAAGTAGTAATCAACACTAAAATTAGTCCAACAACAGCACCACCAATGGTAAAAACTATAGGATTTTCCCCATTAAAAGTCATATTCCAAGTACCAAAAGCACCAGCAACAAGCAACAACAGCAGAATAAAACTTTTGTTCATTGTCCCTGCCACTGTCATTGTTTGGTTATAATCCATCACTACCGCATCGTGAGTAATAGATGTATTATTAAAAGTATCGGTTTTAAAAAATGGATTTTTAGAGCTCATAATAAAATTAATTTTTTTAGTTGCTCAAATATACTTCTTCTTTTGAAATGAAAAAATAATTGCCAAAATATTTAACCTAATTTATGGTTTTGCAAAAGAAGCGAAACGTTCGCGCATTTTAGTAAACGTCTTTCCCGCTTTTCGTTGCAATCTTTTTTAACTCTTACAGAGTTCAAAACTCTGTAAGAGTTAAAAAAGGATTTCCACTTCACTCGGGGCTATCTTGTAATGGTATTGAATAGATACAAAATTTTCAAGAAATTTCTGCGTCAAGTTGTCCTTCAGACCAAGAAAGAATCCCAAACAAATTAAATAAAAAAAGCCGCCTTTCGAAACTTGCTTAATTAGGATTTGTTTTTTAAAATAGAATATAGATTATTTTGCTAATTCATATCTTCTAGTAACTTCTGCCCAATTGACAACATTAAAGAAAGCTTCAATATAATCAGGGCGACGGTTTTGGTAGTTTAAGTAATAAGCATGTTCCCAAACGTCCATTGCAAGAATTGGAGTTCCACCACATCCTACTCCAGGCATTAAAGTGTTATCTTGATTAGGAGTTCCGCATACTTCTAGTTTTCCGTCTTTTATACAAAGCCAAGCCCAACCCGAACCGAATTGTGTTGCTCCAGCTTTAGAAAAAGCAGTTTTAAATTCTTCAAATGAACCAAAATCTTTTTCAATTGCCGCTAATAATTCGCCTGAAGGCAAACCACCACCATTTGGAGACATTACAGTCCAAAATAAATTGTGGTTAAAAAATCCACCACCGTTATTTCTAACAGCCGCTTTAGTCATGTCTAGATTTTTTAGAATTTTTTCAATAGATTTTCCTTCTAAATCGGTTCCTGTAATAGCAGCATTTAAGTTAGTTGTGTAAGCATTATGATGTTTAGAATGGTGAATTTCCATTGTTCGTGCATCAATATGTGGCTCTAAAGCGTCGTAAGCGTAAGGTAATTGTGGTAATTCAAATGCCATAATATATTTTGTTTATGTTAGTACTAAAATTGATTTCAAATTTATACATTTATCTTTATAAAAGAAAACACTTTTTTTACATAAATCACATGAGAAAAAATATGCTAAAACTTAATGATTCAAAAACGAGATTTGTATTGCTATTTCTTTTGATTGCAATAAATTCCTTTTCACAAACTTTTTTCAAATATAAAATTAGCAAACCCTTTTGCGTTTTTAATTTTATGGAAACATCAATTGGCTCCCACGGCACTTCAATTACATTAGAAAAATTCATTCAAGAAAACACAAAAAACGAAATTGAGTTTAGAAAATTATCTGAGGAGTATAAAAAAATAAATTTATACAATCAGTTCAAATTTGATGGTTTTCCAGAAGATAGAAATAATTATGGAAATTCTTTTGATATTATTTCTATGAATGCTGTAAATTCCTCTAATCTAGAAGAATTCAAACAAAAAAATCTAGGATTAATAACCATTTCGGATAATGAAAAACTTTATGAAATATTAAAAAAGGCAGAAAAACTATATGATAAAATAATTTGGAAGGAAAGTGAAAAAAAATTAAAAAGCCAATTAAAAGAACTTTCAAAATACGAAAAAAGTAACGCTTCTATATTTCAAAAATTCAATCGTTTTTATAACTCTTCTTGGACAGAAAAAACTCCTTTTAACGTTGTAATCTATCCAATTCCTGGTAGTAAAGGAAATACAACAGCAACGCCACACATCAATGCTTTGTGTGTAAGTATTTTAACAGAAGACAAAGATAGAATAGGGGCAAATGGAGTAGCACTTCATGAAATGTGTCATGTTTTATTTCAAAATCAATCCAAAGAAGTTCAAAATCAACTAGATAACTATTTCAAGGAGAATCAATCTATTTATTCTAAACAGGCTTATACTTATATTAATGAAGCATTAGCAACAGCTCTTGGAAATGGCTATGCTTACAAAGAAATGAATGGCAAAATTGATGAATCAGAATGGTATGCTGATGAAACAATAAATGGTTTTGCTAAGGCAATTTATCCACTAGTTGAAGATTATTTGCAAAAAAATAAAACAATTGATAAGGAATTCATAGACAAATCAATTCAATTATTTTCAGAAAAATTTCCAAATTCAATTTATAACTATGCTCAATCCTTAAATAAAACAATAGTTTATTATGATGATTTTGAAGGAAATGAACTTGTAAATAAGTTGAGTAAATATTTTCAGATTTCCAATATAAATCAATCCTCTCCAATCCTTCATCCTTATAGTATTGAAAGTATAACCAGTAATAATGAAAATCAATTCTTTATTATTGATACGAATCAAAATGAAACATTAAAAAGTCTTTCAGAATATTTTCCTGAAATAAATGAGATTAAATTTGAAAAAACTCCTTTAAATTTAAGTTTTATAGATGGAAAAAAGAGAACTATAATTATGTTGGTTTTAAACAATAAAAGCGAATTAGATTTAGAGTTGAAAAAAATGAAGGAAAAACAATTTTTCAATTCAAAGCAATTAATTCAGAAGTAAATGAATGCCAAATTTGTGTCTAAATAATTAAATTTGAATTACATTTATCCAATTAAACTTTAAACCTTTCGGAGATATATTATGACGATCCATAAACCAGCATTTTCTATATACGACGCATCGGCAGGCTCCGGAAAAACCTATACTTTGGTAAAAGAATACCTTAAAATTATTCTCTTAGCCACCAAAAATGATGCCTATCGAAACATACTCGCTATTACTTTTACCAATAAAGCAGTACACGAAATGAAAAGTCGTGTGGTAGAAAGTTTGTCGGAATTTGCTTCAGAAACTCCTTCGGAAAAAGCGTTGCAGTTGATGCAAAATATTAATGCAGAAACTAATTTGAGTTTGATTGATATTCAAGCCAAAGCCAAAAGCATCATCAAAAATCTTATTCATAATTATGCTGCTTTTGATATTTCTACCATTGATAAATTCACGCACAAAGTTATTCGGGCATTTGCACACGATTTAAATTTACCCATCACTTTTGAAGTTTCGTTAGACACCGAGAATCTTTTAACGGAAGCCGTAGATGCTATTATTGCGCAAGCTGGTGAAGATGAAATTTTGACCAATTTATTGGTAGATTTTACCATGGAAAAAACCGATGAGGATAAATCGTGGGATGTTTCTCGGGAAATTATGGATACTGGTAGAATGATTTTGAACGAAAATAATCGGGAAGAAATCACCCATTTTAATACTAAATCGATTACTGAATTTACAGAAATTAAAGCTAAACTTGGTGCTCTTTCGAAAGAAATTGAAGACGAAACGGTTGCATTAGCAAACGAAGCATTTGAATTAATTGACAATAACGGAATTGATTTAAAATCTTTTTCTGCAGGCCATTTCCCTAGACATTTGTTAAGTATTCAAGAGCGAAAATTTAACCCAGCTAATAAAATGTATCGCGAAGATGACGATATAAAAATCAATAAAACTGCTAAGGATTCGGCTAGTATTGAAACTATTATTCCCGACTTACTAGCTATATTGTCAGAGATTTATCAAAAATTTGAAAAGCAAAATTTCTATGAGGCGTTTATAAAAAATATTACGCCGTTATCATTATTGAATACCGTTAGTAACGAATTAGCTAAAATCCAAAAAGAACAAAATATCCTTTCTATTGCCGAGTTCAATAAATTAATTAACGAACAAATTCAAAACCAGCCTGCGCCTTTTATTTACGAGCGATTGGGGGAACGCTACAAGCATTTTTTTATGGATGAATTTCAGGATACATCCGAAATGCAATGGCAAAACCTGATTCCGTTAATTGATAATGCATTGGTAAGCGAAGACCTGCAAGGGGAACGAGGTTCGTTGATGCTTGTTGGCGATCCAAAACAATCTATTTACCGTTGGCGTGGTGGTAAAGCAGAGCAATTTATTGAGTTAAGCAAAGATAAAAATCCGTTTAACAACCCCGATAAAACGGCATTTACTTTAGATACCAATTATAGAAGTTATTCGGAAGTCATTGATTTCAATAATGATTTCTTTCAGTTTTTATCGAAAGAATTTGTCAATGAAGATTACAAAGATTTGTACCTGAACCATAGCCGTCAAAAAACTAACAGCAAAAAAGGTGGATTTGTGTCGATTTCGTTTCTTCCAAAAATAGAGGAAGAAGAATTGGATGAAGGCAGTTTGGATAAAAACGAACTGTATCTGGAGGCTACTTATAAGAAAATTGAAGAAGCAAAAGCGAATGGGTTTAAGAATAAAGATATTGTTATTTTAACCCGAAAGAAATCACAAGGAACTGCCATTGCCAATTACTTAACCGAAAACGGAATTTCGATTCTTTCTTCCGAAAGTTTGTTGATTGGCGCGTCGTCGGAAGTACAATGTGTGGTTAACATTTTACGTTATTTAAAAAACAGCAACGATCAAGAAGCCAAAGCCAATTTCTTATATTATTTGGCTAATAACCAGCAAGACCAACAAGAAATTCATGATTTTATCACACAAGGAATTGGGCATAGAAACGAAAAGGATTTTCAGACATGGTTACTTCAATTCGGATTGGATTTTTCTTTTGAAAACAGCAGAAAAAAATCCTTGTATGAGGCTACAGAAATTATTATTAGAAAAATGATAAGCCCCCCAACCCCCAAAGGGGGGGTTGATAAACTTTCTGGACAATCTACATCTGCGGCAACTGCTCCCCCTTCGGGGGCGGGGGGGGCTTATATTCAATATTTTCTAGATATTGTTCTAGAACGC
>CANGCT010000082.1 GCA_947452415.1 Flavobacteriaceae bacterium | reverse complement strand
TACCAAAAAATGGTCAATGCCAATCCATAATTGGGGATTAATCCTCAACCAGTTCTTAACTATATTTGAAAAAAGGGTGCAACTTTAATTAAAAAGTCAAACCCCTATATTTTTTAACTTACACACTTTTTAGGATAGTGTCATAAATTTCAATTTTAATCTTGTTTTTAGTTTCCATTTTATTACAAAATCCCAATTCTAATAATCGGTACTGAATTGAAAAGTATTTTTTGAAATCAAAATTTAAGTTAGATATTTCAACTTGTTCAAAAAGTGTTTTACTTTCTTTTCCTTTATTATCTAGAAATAACGTAATTGCCTTTATAATTAGCGATGCTGTTTCATAACCATTTTGCCACAACTTTTTTTCCTTGAAATTTATTGGCTGAATTTCTTGAAGTTGAATACTTAAATCCGATAATTGAAACATATTGCAGTAATCAGAAACAAAAAGCACAAACAAATCGTTATTGTCAACTTCAAACCTTTCGTTTGCTTTTTTTGTTGCTAATTCTAAACAATCTTGTTTTAGTTCGTTAAAGCGTTTTTCATTATTATTTAACTTGAAGTAATACAATAAGCAAGGTATTGACCTTGCTTCCAAAGACCATACAACACCGTATTTTTTACGAACTTTAGGTAAATAGAATTCTATTTGTTCAGCATAAAAAGATAAATTTTCATTTTTACAAATAAAAGCATTCCCCATAAAAAGTAAAACCGCTTCAAATAATTTGTAATGAAATTCATTTGAACTCCTGATGAATAAGTTTAAACCTCTGAAATACCATTTTTTCGCTAAATTATCATACATAGGATGATATGAGATAATGTATTTCATTGCCACTTCATTTGTGTGCATTGCCTTTGAAAAGCTATCAAAAACAAATTCATTTGTTAAAATAAACTGTGCAAATGTTTGGCTTAATTTATCGTGCCAGTAAACGCTATCGTTCAAAGGTTTGTCATTGTGACGTACTGTGTACCAATCCTTAATAATATTCCAATCAGCACCTTTTGCAGTTTCTTTATTGGTAGTAAAGTATTCAATAAAATTATCAAAATCATTAAAACCTGCATATCTGCATAGGATGTTCTTACTTTGTAATGAAACTGGATTTACTGATTTTGCTAAATTCCAATACCTTCTTATTGTTTGATAGCTAATGTTTTCTTTTATTTCTCGTTGAATACTAAAAGACAATAGTTCACAAGCACGTTTGTCATTTATGCTTTGGCTAAATATTTGCTCTACTTCGTTTTTTAGAATATTATCAAAATCCATGCTCATCTCAAATTCAGTTGTGAAAAGCAAATGTATCAAAATTGAAATTCAAGAACTACTTACTGTACCCGATTGTACTCAAATAGTAAAATTCTTATCAATATCATTGCAAATAAAATTAAACATTGGGGATGATAATTTTATAAGGATGTCTTGGACTTTGTGACAAAGAGGTTAGGGTAGAAAAAAAGCAAATTAAATAACTTTTTCAAAATCATACATTACATAGGTTGAAACTCCTAAGCCAATTGCTAATGCTTTAATAGTGCAAATAGTAGGATTTATTGTGCCTCTTTCAATTCGGGTAATTTGTGGTAGAGAAACTTCGGCATTATTAGCTAATTCTTCTTGTGACATACCACTTTCCATACGCAACTTTTTAAGATGCTTACCAAATTCAATTAGATACTCATTGTTCCTTGTGTTTATCAATTTATTAAAGACTAGTTATTAGTCTGTAAAATTCTTCTAATCATTTATGATTTATATAATCATGTATGATTAGTTAAAAGGCAATTAGGTATATTTGTTGTAATAATTTTAAAAAATATAAAAATGAGATTTTTATTAATTTTTAGCTGGTGTATATTTTTAATTGGTGGCAATAGTTCCGTTTGTTATTCGCAAAATAAAAATGGTAAATCCTTCAGTAAAGTAAATAATATAAATACACCACCCAAAATTTCAAATAATTCAACACTTCAAGAATCATCCCCTGATTACATAGGTGGTGATGGAGCATATCATGCTTTTTTAGAAAAGGAACTAGTATATCCAACTATATCGAATAGAAATAAAAGCATCGCCAGTGTAAGAGTATTTGCAGAATTTATTGTAGAAGCAGATGGCAAACTTTCTGATTTTAACTATACTGTTGATTTTGAAATATTGGGAGAACATACAAATGAGGATAATGAAGAAATTGAAAGTTTATATTCAAATTATTATAAAATAGCAGTTAGAAATTTTTTATTAAAAATGCCACGTTGGAAACCTGCTCAAAATGGAGTTGAAAAAATAAGTACCAAATGGGGTTTACCTATAGTTTTCAGATATGCAGATGCTATAGAACAAAAAAAAGAAGAACCAATAACTTTTACTTATGTTGAGAAAACTGCTGAATATGTTGGAGGATATGAAGCAATGAATAAATTTATTAATAAAAATTTAGTATTACCAAAATCAAATTCGACATCTAATGAACAAACTAATTTACGAATAGATGTAAACCTAATAATTGAAAAGGATGGTACAGTTTCAGAAGTAAAAATTAAAAATAAAAGTAGTGAAACCGAAAAATATGAAAGTTGTATCATTCAATGTTTTCAAAAAATGCCGAAATGGAATCCTGCTGAACAAAACGGCAAACCAATAAGAACAGTTTTTAATACACCTATAACAATATCAACTTCTAACTAAAAAACAAATGGAATATTATGTTTTTGCCTTTTGGCTTGGTTTTTCATTAATTATTGGAGCATTAGGAAGGCATAGAAATATTGGCTTTTTATTTGCGTTTCTATGGTCAATATTATTATCGCCAATTATAGGTTTAGCCATAACTCTATTTTCAAAAACAAAAATCAATCATAATGAAAATAGAAGTTCAATTCTTAATCAATTAGAACAAATAAAAAACCTTCAAGAAAAAGGTATTTTAAATGAAACTCAATTTGAAAATGAAAAAACTGAACTATTAAATAAATTGGATAATCCTATTGATGAAAGTAGTGCTTCAAAAAGAACTCATATTATTGGATTGTTATTATTTTTTGTTCTAATTATTGGTTCAGGATTTGCCATTAAATATTACATTCATTCAAAGCATAATAAGACTGAAATAGAGGCCATAGAGAACAATCCGACAAATACTATTCAAAATAAAAATAGTGCGATTAAAACTGAAATAAACAACAAGGAAAAAGAATATGGATATATATCTGGAAGAATGTATTATCCATCAGATGGAATTCCAAATTCAGTAAGGTTGATTTTTGAAAATATTGAAACTGGAAATATGGTTGAACTTGATTATTCAAATTGTATGGATGAATCCTATAATTATAAAATGAAATTACCTGTTGGGGCATATTATATTTTTGAAGATGGTTTTCCTACATTTGTAGCAGATGATGGAAATTCTGAAAAATCAATAAAAGATAATTCAGATAGAAAGTGTTATTATACTTTAAGTTGTAATGGTAAATCCAATAGTCATAAAAAACAAATAGTAAAAGTTTTACCTAATAAATTAATCACAAATATAGTTCCATGTGATGAGTATTATAAATAGTCTATTTTTCTCATTTTAGCTGTTTTTTGCAGACTTTTGGATGATTTTTGACACAATTATAGACACAAAACATATCCAAACCATTATAAATAAAGGACATTTCATTTTTTGTATCGGAAAGTAATTACTATTAATTATGTAATTATTTGGAGTATAAAAGCTTCGTTTACCTCCAAAAAAATTAACCTTTTATTTAACTATTGATTAACAATATATTTAAAATCATCTAAATACATTTGTTTACAATAAAATTTTAAATGAAAGAAGTCCCATTCTATAAATTTATTTTAGTAACCCTAATAATACTATCCCTATTAACTTCCTGTAAAAAGGAATTTTCTAGAGATAACTATGTAGCTTATTTTGGAGGTGAAGTTTCTAATCCTAGCAGTCCATATGTTCTATTTTGTAAGGATAATGTAGTACTGGATTCTATTCTACTTAATAAAGATAATACTTTCTTTATAAAATTTGACTCACTAACTCCGGGCTTATATACATTCAAAAACGAACCTGAATACCAATACGTATTTTTTGACAAAAACGATAGCATTAAAGTGCATATAGACTCTAAAGACTTTGATGAATCTATTAATTTTTGTGGTCGTGGCGATCAAAAAAATAATTATTTAATGGAAATGTACCTCCGTAACGAGAAGGACAAAAACAATATGTTTGAAGTTTTTGATTATGATTTAAATAAGTTTTCTAAAAATATTAATAAAACGAATACTGATAATCAGAAATTTTATGCTTCCAAAAAAGACGAGATAAAATGGAGCGATGATTTTGATGTTTATGCAAAAGGAATTGTGAATTTTCCGTTTTATACAAAAAAGGAAATCTACCCAATTATTCACAAAATGAGAACTGGTGAGGAAGTAACTTCTAAATTACCTAAAGATTATTACTCTTTTAGAAATAATATTGATTACAGTAATGAAGCTTTAGCAGAATTCTCTCCTTTTGTTATGTATCTAGACCACATGTTAAACAATGTTGGTGCTGTTAATTACCACAACCATTTTACCGATGTAGATTTGGCTTTAAAAACTAATATTAATAAATTGAATATTGCAGACACTCTTATAAAAAATGAAAGAGTAAGAAATATTGTATTAAATAATATTGCTTTAAAATATTTGTTAGAAGATCAAAACATGGTTAACAACCAAGAATTTTTAAAAACCTATCATAAATATTCTACAGATACAAGTAAAAAGAATGAGATTTTAAAAATTGGAAATGCGATTCAATTACTAATCCAAGGAAAAAAGCTTCCAAAAGTTGAATTAATTACTCCCGAAGGAAAAACTATATCTTCCGACGATGTGATTTCAAGTAATACTGTATTATTCTTTTGGTCAGAAAAATTAACTTCACATTTATTAGCAGCACATAAAAAAGTATTGGATTTTAAATTGAAATATCCAAATTATAAATTTATAGCAATAAACTTAGATGAAGATTCCGATAAATGGAAAGCAGCTTTAAAAAAATATAATTTTGGAACCATCACCGAATTACATTACTCTAATTTTGAAGATATAAAAAACAAATGGGCCATAACCAAAGTACATCGTGCACTTGTAATTAATAGCAATAAATCTATTAAAAATGGCTTTGCTAATATGTTTGATGTACATTTCGAAGATGATTTAAAGTAAGTGTTATATGTTTTAAATAAATTAAAAAAGCGAACAAATTTTTCATTTGGTCGCTTTTTAATTATATAAAAAATAATAAATGTAATCAAAAAATGTTTTCCGTTTCAATTTGAGCCATGCCAATCCTAAGTTCTAATTTTAATTAATGATATACTAATTCACGATAACAGAAGTTCTTACATTGAAATAAAATATTCTCTGTGGGCGGAACAAAACTTAAAACTAAATGAAAACAATAAAAATAGCTGGAGTTCCAGAACATTTCAATCTTCCGTGGCATTTAGCAATAGAAAATGGAGATTTTAAAGCCGCAGCAATTAACTTACAATGGATCGAAGTTCCAGAAGGAACAGGTAAAATGTGTCAGATGCTTCGCGATGGAGAAACTGATATTGCTGTTATTTTAACCGAAGGAATTGTAAAAGATATAATTGGTGGTAATCCGAGTAAAATTGTACAAGTTTATGTTGATAGTCCCTTAATTTGGGGCATTCACGTTGCGGCACATTCTAAATACAAAACACTATCCGATTTAGAAAATACTAAAGTTGCTATTTCTCGATATGGATCGGGTTCGCAATTAATGGCGTATGTTAATGCAAATAAAGAAGGTTGGAATACTGAAAACCTCCAATTTGAAGTAGTCAATACCATCGACGGAGCGGTTACAGCCTTAACCAACGGAACTGCCGACTATTTCATGTGGGAACGTTTTATGACCAAGCCATTAGTAGATAAAGGAATCTTTAGTAGAGTTGCCGATTGTCCTACTCCATGGCCTTGTTTTGTAATTGCTGTTCGTGAAGAAGTATTGCATAAACATCCTAATACTATTGCCCAAATTTTAGAAGTTATTAATTTAACTACTCGAAATTTTAAAGAAATTCCAAATATTGATAGTACTTTAGCAACAAAATTTCATCAAAAAAAGGAAGATATTCAAGAATGGTTGCAATTAACCGAGTGGTCGCAAAAACCATTATCGGAAGAAGTGTTAAACAAAATTCAAAATCAGCTTTTTGACCTAAAAATTTTAGATAAAAAAGGTACTTTTGTGGAAATCGTTAAAGCCATTTAGCTTTTTCATTACAATGAACCACAATTTAAAAAATTATTACAAAACAATTACTGAGAATTTCACGGTTAAAAAACCGTGGGATACCATTATTATTTTTGTTTTAAATGTTTTAATTGCCATTCCCATATTTATAATAGTACACCAAAACTTAATCCAATTTAATTGGTATTTTCACCTAGATAGGGTATTAATTTTTGTAGTAATTGTTATTGTAATTCAACTGGTGCTTCAAGCCCTACGGCGTATTATTTTGATTGGTGTATTTATCTATTTAATAGCACTTATTTTTGGAAGCTTATTTGGAAAATATAACTTTAAAACCGTTTCTGAAGAATACCAATCTATGATTTTCACCATGGCTGAGAATCCCTATCCGCAGGATATTATTGTAGATCAATTATTGCCTTTCCCTAACAAAAGTAAAATAATAAGCGCCATAGATTATGAAAATCCATTGGTGCGAGATTTTGCTATAATGGCGGTAAACAAATACTTTAAAGATGAAAAAGGCTACCATGACTATTTTACTTTAATTCAATGTTTTGCTGTTTTCAAAGAAATTAACAACAACTGGAACTACGTTAGCGATCCCAAAGGGAAAGAATATATTGCTAGCGCAAGTGAATCGGTTCGGTATTTGTCTGGCGATTGTGACGACCATTCCATTTTAATGGCAGCAGCAGTACGGTCTATTGGTGGAACTCCAAGGCTTATTCATACCGATGGGCACATTTATCCTGAAATTCTTATAGGAAAAAGAGCCGATATGGAAACCATGAATTATTTGATAAAAAAAGTGCTTTTCCCAAAAGAAAGCAACGGAAAAACTATTCATTACCACATCGACGAACGCGGAAATGTTTGGCTCAATTTAGATTACACCGCTAAATATCCTGGTGGTCCTTTTATGAAAGAAGAAGTTTTGAGTGCCTTAACACTAGATTAATTTACCAATTAATTTCAGGAATCCCTTTGCTTTTTAAGTAGGAATTCGTTTTAGTAAAATGTTTGTTTCCAAACCAGTATCCCCTATTGGCGCTTAAAGGAGAAGGATGACCCGACTCTAAAACCTGATGTTTTGTTCTATCTATTTTCAATCCTTTTTTTTGTGCAAATCCGCCCCAAAGTAAGAAAACCACATTTTCTTTTTCGTCGGATATTTTTTTAATTACGGCATCCGTAAATAGATTCCATTTCAAATGTTTATGACTATTGGCGTTATCTTTCCGAACCGATAAACCTGCATTTAAAAGTAAAATCCCTTGTTCTGCCCAACTTTCTAAATTGCCAGAAGTTGGAACAAAAATTCTATCGTATTCCGAATTGATTTCGGCAAAAATATTCTTTAAAGAAGGCGGAATCGGAATGCCATCGTCTACCGAAAAACACAATCCGTTGGCTTCACATTTGCCATTAACTTCGCCATGGTAGGGATCTTGACCAATAATTACCACTTTCAAATCTTGGAAAGAACATTTTTCAAAAGCATTAAAAATAAATTCTTTTCTAGGGAAACAAGTCGTGGTATTGTATTCTTGCTCCACTTGTTGCAATAATTCCAAGAAATACGGTTTCTGAAATTCGGCTGCTAAGTGATTTTGCCACGATTTTTCTTGGATAAACATTATATAAATTTTTCCAAAATTATAAAATTCTAACCTAAATACCTTCGAAACTTTGTAACTTTGAATTTTCCCAATTATAGCAATGATTTCAATTACCCAAAAAACACTTCAAGACTTAGAATTTAATACTATTTTGCAAACCATTTCGGATCGTTGTAACACCGAAATTGGAATGCAAAAAGCCCTCGAAATAGTTCCGTTTCAGGACAAAGAATTACTGCTTCAAGCATTAGTTCAAACTTCGGAATATGTCTCTTCGTTTACCAATAACAACGCTATTCCCAACCATGGCTTTGAAAATATCACCAACGACATTAAGTTTTTGGGTATTGAGGATAGTTTTCTAGAAGTAAGTACTTTTAGAAAAATGGCCACTTTATCGGAAACTGTAAATGTATTATTGTTGTTTTTTAAAAAATTTAACGACTACTATCCGAAGTTACAAGAGAAAGCCATTCAAGTAGAATATACTAAAATTATCATTCAAAAAATTGATGAAGTTGTAGACAAATACGGAGTGATTAAAGACAATGCTTCTCCCGATTTAATCAACATCCGCAGGGATATGAGTTTGGTTCGAGGGAAGGTCAACCAAAGTTTTGGTACCGCTTTATCCCAATACAATTCCTTAGGATATTTAGACGATATCAAAGAAAGTTTTGTAGAAAACCGGAGGGTTTTGGCAGTGTTAGCCATGTACCGCAGAAAGGTGAAAGGCTCCATTCTTGGAAGTTCCAAAACTGGAAGCATTGCTTATATTGAACCCGAAGCGACCTTAAAATATTCAAGAGAATTAAGCAATTTAGAATACGAAGAACGCGAAGAAATTACTAGAATTTTAAAGAAACTATCTAACGATATTCGTCCGTTTATAAATTTGCTAAAACAATACCAAGATTTTTTAAGCGATATTGATGTTATTGCCGCTAAAGCAAAATATGCAAACAAAATAAATGGTTTGCTACCCACTATTATTGACGAAAAGCGACTCTTTTTTAGAGAAGCCTTCCACCCTATTTTGTTTTTGAATAATTTAGAAAAGAAAGAAGTTACTTATCCGCAAACTATTGAATTGAATCAAGACAATCGCATTATTGTGATTTCGGGACCAAATGCTGGTGGAAAAACTATCTCTCTCAAAACCGTTGGTTTATTGCAATTAATGCTGCAATCTGGAATGTTAATTCCGGTGCACGAACGCAGTGAAACCTTTCTTTTTGATCGTATTTTAACCGATATTGGCGATAACCAATCGATTGAAAATCATTTAAGCACGTACAGTTACCGATTGAAAAATATGAATTATTTTTTGAAGAAATGTAATTCAAAAACGTTGTTTCTTATTGATGAATTTGGAACAGGTTCCGATCCAGAATTGGGTGGTGCTTTGGCAGAAATCTTTTTGGAGGAATTCTACCACCGTGAAGCATTTGGAATCATCACTACGCATTATTCTAATTTGAAGATTTTGGCCAATGAGTTGCCGTATGCTAGTAATGCCAACATGTTGTTTGATGAAAAATCGTTGGAACCGCTTTATAAATTAATCTTAGGGCAAGCCGGAAGTTCGTTCACCTTTGAAGTGGCGCAAAAAAATGGCATTCCGTTCGGGTTAATTAATCGTGCCAAAAAGAAAATTGAAGGTGGCAAAGTGCGCTTTGATAAAACGATTGCTACTTTGCAAAAGGAGCGTTCTAAAATGGAAAAAACTTCTAATAATTTGAAAGAAGAAGAAACCAAAGCGCGAGAAGAAGGCAAGAAAATGGAGTTAATTAATGTCAAAATTAAAGACAAGTTGGAGCGCTACCAAGAATTGTATGATGCCAACCAACGCTTAATTTATATTGGACAAAAGGTGGACGATATTTCGGAGACCTACTTTAATAATAAGGATAAGAAAGTGCTTATTGGCGATTTGCTTAAAATAGTGGAGATTGAAAATAGCAAACGAAGAAAAATTTCGGTTAAGGAAAAGAAAGTTCAAGAAGTTATTCAGAAAAAAATTGTGGAGGAAGTTACCGTTAAGGTAGAAGAAATCCGGCTGGAGAAGAAAGAGAAAAAAATCAAGGCAGCACTAGTACCCGAAAAACCTAAAATGGCTCTTAAAATTGGCGATCGTGTGCGAATGCACGATGGTAAAGCAATTGGCACTTTAGAAAAAATAGAAAAGAATAAAGTAGTGGTGAATTATGGTGTCTTTACTTCTAAAGTGAGTTTGGATTTACTAGAATTTGTAGAGCGACCAAAGTAAGAATACTGTATATAATTTAGATTGCGGGCCCGGATTGCAAATCCGCGCTATGGGGGGGGGGATTTTGCTCAAAAAATATCTAGGAGACTTTGAAATGAAA
The DNA here is from genome assembly GCA_947452415.1 of Flavobacteriaceae bacterium. Lineage (GTDB taxonomy): Bacteria > Bacteroidota > Bacteroidia > Flavobacteriales > Flavobacteriaceae > Flavobacterium. The sequence goes on along the minus strand of CANGCT010000082.1, from coordinate 2,406 downwards.
AGAAAGAATTGATCCCCCATATTGCTAGTGCGAGCTTCTAGCTCGTACCCACAAACATAATCAATTAATATCTATTTATAATAATCTGTTTGTTATTACCATAGCTTCTTGCAAAACATATAAAACTACAACTTTTTTGTAGTTTGTTTTATTTGCTTTGTGGGTACGAGCTAGAAGCTCGCACTAGCGATGCGGGTTATTCTGCTCGCGCCAGCCGGGGGCTCCTTTATAAAGATGTCTACCCTGCTAGCGCGAGCGTCACGCTCGTGCCCAATATCAAAATCAATTCAAATCTATTTCTAAAATAGTTTGGTCGTCATTGCCATAGTTTCTTGCACTGCTGTATTTCCAATCAATTGGGTCGGTTACAAAACCAGATTCTACCGGGTTTTGATGAATATAGTTAAGCTTCTGTTCAAATACCTTTAAAGACCAAATTTCTATTGGATGATTATCCTGTTGCCAAAATTGCCGATATTGCACATTACTGTTTTTCTTGCCGGCTCTTTCAAACATCCAAAGCATCCATTCCTTTCTGCTTTCTTGTGCATTTTCTTCAATAATTTTAAGCATTTTTCTTGAGGTGAATCCTTTAAAATCTCTCATTAGTCCAGAAGGATCTCCTAAAGACGAACGAAAAATTAAATGAACATGACTTGGCATAATACAATAACCATAAAGTTCCATTCCTTTATTTTTTCTACAATGGTCTAATGATTCTATAATACAATCAAAATAGGCTACTCTTGTAAAAACGTCTATCCAATTAACTGTGGCAAAGGACACAAAATAAGCTCCGTCCTTTTCTCCAAATTTATATTTTCTACTCATAATATAACTGCAAATTACAAAAAAACTACAACTTTTTAGGGTTGTAGTTTGTTTTATTTGCTTTGTGGGTACGAGCTTGAAGCTCGCACTAGCGATGGCGGGGTAATCCATTTAAAATTATTTCTCCGCCTTTTAATACTTTGTCAATATCTGATTGACAATATGAGTCAGTTATAAAAAGTGAAAAGAAAATTATTACTAAAGATCTAATATTGAATGTTAACAAATTATAATTTAATTTTGCTTTTTTGAAGCTCCTGAAAAAAATCGATAAATTACATATGCTTCGGCTAAAAGTCCTAAAACCATTAAAATTTCACCAAACATAGTGTATTGTTTAATTTTTAATAAAGCACCAACCATAACTAATCCCATTCCTGTGAATCCTATTATGTAATTTGTTTTCATTTTCATTTTATTTATATTTAAAGTTAACATATCCAACCGCAATAAGCAGCTGCTCCAATTGCCAATTCTGGGTTTGTGTACCAAGCAATTGTTCCTATTGCATCATCACAAATTTGAGCTTGAATATGATCAAAACATTTTCTGAAACATGACGCTTTTAAAGTAAATTGTGTATGTCCTGATCCAGTATTTATCTCATAAATTTCATTAAATGTTTCATCATAAACTTTTATTAAGGTTTTTTCTATACTCATATATAAGGTTGAATAAGATTTATTAGTAACATTGTACAATAAATATGCATGATTACAAATTTTATTTTCAGTTAATGTTAAATCAATTATCTTATAATTTTTATTTTGTAGTTGCATAATTACCAAATCCGTTTTATAAGTTACATTTTTTAATGTAGTTGGATTCGATTTTAAATAGTTTATAAATAAATCATCTTTTGTAGTAGATATAATTTTACTTACAGATTTGTAATCAGTTAAATTAAAATCTTGTCCAAAAGAAAAGGTCGATACTAAAATTGTGGCAATTAAGACTAAAAAAATATTCTTCATAATGAAATTAGTGTTTTGTAATTTATATTTCTTTTAAAAATAAAATACGTGTTATTTTTATTTTTTTCTGTTTCAACTACTTGTTAATGAAATAACAGAATTTCATTAATCGCATAAATTAAGGTGACAAGCCTCTTTTTTTGCCTAAAAACGTTTTTTAAGTTATCTTTTGAGCGTTTCGTGTAGCTCAAAGGTTTCTGCCAACTCATATATTGTCGCTACAAAGCAGCGTATATACACCTATATTTGGGTAGATTGTCGTAACTATAGTTCTTTTTAATCCGATGGGTGTAATTAATTTATATATAAATAAAAAATCGTAAACATCTTAAATTTAAAAAAATTGTTGTTGTAAATTAACTAAGCAATTCATCTGCTGAAAAATTCTATTTTCAACAAAAAATTACTTAAGGTAATTATTACTTATTGTTTGCTCAATTTCATTTAAGCAGCAATAATTTCAATAAATTTTGTAGGTTAATTAGTGCGTTTAAATTGCTATTCCTTAAAAAAATAGCGGTTTAAACAAGAAAAACGTTAGGTATTATTACAATCGCTAACAAAAAACTCAGCAAATACAGGGGTTACATTTGCAGATACT
>CANGCT010000081.1 GCA_947452415.1 Flavobacteriaceae bacterium | reverse complement strand
TAGCGGGCGTTTATGTACCGTCGGATATTTATGCGCGCTATTTGCGATTGCAAGGTAGGGATGTGCTTTTCGTTTGCGGAAGCGATGAACATGGCGTTGCCATCTCGATGAAAGCCAAAAAAGAAGGCATTACGCCTCAAGAAGTAATTGATAAATACGACGCAATTATTAGAAAATCGTTTATCGATTTCGGAATTTCGTTTGATAATTATTCGCGAACATCCTCTAAAATTCATTACGATACCGCTTCGGAATTTTTCAGAAAATTATACGATAATGGCGACTTTATTGAAGAAGTTACCGAACAATTATACGACGCTAAAGCCGATCAGTTTCTTGCCGATCGTTTTGTGGTGGGAACTTGCCCAAAATGCGGTAACGAAGAGGCCTATGGCGACCAATGTGAGAAATGTGGATCGACGTTGAATGCGACCGATTTAATCAACCCGAAATCTACAATTACTGGAGATACTCCAATTTTAAAATCGACTAAACATTGGTTTTTACCTTTAGATAGATACCAAGATTTCTTAAAGGAGTGGATTTTAGTTGGACATGAAAAAGACTGGAAAAACAATGTTTTAGGTCAGGTGAAATCCTGGTTGGACGATGGCTTAAAACCTCGTGCCGTTACCCGCGATTTAGATTGGGGAATTGATGTTCCTGTGGCTGGTGCCGAAGGGAAAAAATTATACGTGTGGTTTGATGCGCCAATTGGTTATATTTCGTCTACAAAAGAATGGGCTGCTCGTGAAGGAAAAGATTGGGAGCCGTATTGGAAAGATGCGGGGACTAAATTGGTGCACTTTATTGGGAAAGACAATATTGTGTTTCATTGTATTATTTTTCCTGCGATGTTGAAAGCCGAAGGAAGTTATATTTTACCAGATAATGTGCCTGCAAATGAATTTTTGAATTTGGAAGGAAACAAACTTTCGACTTCTAAAAATTGGGCGGTTTGGTTGCACGAATATTTACTAGATTTTCCGGATAAGCAAGATTCTTTGCGTTATGCACTAACCTCGAACGCGCCAGAAAATAAAGATAATGACTTTACTTGGAAGGATTTTCAAGCAAGAAACAATAATGAATTGGCTGCTATTTTTGGAAATTTCATTAATAGAGTGGTGGTTTTAACCAATAAATACTACAACGGAATTGTTCCAACGCCGAATGAATTTTTAGAGGTTGACGAACAAACTTTAGCCGAATTAAAAGCCTATCCTGCGGTAATTTCTAGTTCTATTGAACGCTACCGATTTAGAGAAGCGCAAGGCGAATTGATGAATGTTGCCCGTTTAGGAAATAAATATTTAGCCGATGAAGAGCCTTGGAAAATGGTGAAAACCAATCCGGAGCGCGTGCAAACGCAAATGTATGTGGCTTTGCAAATTGCTGCTGCTTTACGCGTTTTGTGTGAGCCCTTCTTGCCGTTTACCGCTTGTAAATTGTCGGGGATATTAAAAACAGAATTGAATTTGAGTTGGAAGGATGTTGCCGAAACATCGGATTTAATTCCGGCAGGACACCAAATAGGGGAAGCCGAAATATTATTTGCTCAAATAGAAGATACTGAAATTCAGAAACAAATAGACAAACTAGAGGCTACTAAAAAAGCAAATGTCATGGAAAACAAAGTAGTAGAAGCGCAAAAAGAAACCACAACTTTTGAAGATTTTTCAAAATTAGATTTGCGTGTGGGAACTATTTTGGAAGCCGAAAAAATGCCGAAAGCCAACAAACTTTTAGTTTTGAAAGTTGATACCGGAATGGATGTAAGAACCATCGTTTCTGGAATTGCCGAACATTTTTCACCCGAAGAAGTGATTGGAAAACGAGTTACGGTTTTAGTAAATTTAGCACCAAGAGCCTTACGCGGAGTAGAAAGTCAAGGAATAATTTTGATGAGCAACAATGCCGAAGGGAAATTGGTTTTTGTAAACCCAGATGCAGATGGCGTTGCCAATGGTGCTTTAATTAGTTAATATATCTTTAAACCTAATTTTTTTAAACCATTAAGAAATTAAGTTTCATTAAGTCTTAATTTGCTTAACTTTCTTAATGGTTTATGACCAAATAAATGAATTATATATAAAGTCTTAATTTTTTCAAAAAATGAAAAACTTCCTCTCTAAACTTCCAAAAGCCGAATTGCATTTACATATTGAAGGTTCGTTGGAACCCGAATTGATGTTTGCTTTAGCACAACGCAATAATATTGAAATTCCATATAAAAATATAGAAGAAGTAAAGGAAGCCTATAAGTTTTCGTGTTTGCAGGATTTCTTAAACATTTATTATGCTGGAGCAAGTGTGTTAATTCAGGAGGAAGATTTTTACGATCTTACCATGGCCTATTTAACCAAATGCCACGAAGAAAATATCGTTCATACCGAAATTATGTTCGACCCACAAACACATACGGAACGCGGAATTGCATTTGAAACTGTAATTAACGGAATTCAAAAAGCACGAGATGAAGCCCAAGAAAAATGGGGTATTTCTTCGTTTTTAATTATGAGTTATTTGCGCCATTTGTCCGAAGAAGCAGCATTTATAACTTTGGAGCAATCGCTGCCATTTAAACATTTAATAAAAGCCGTTGGATTGGATTCTTCCGAAAAAGGAAATCCACCTTCTAAATTCTATAAAGTTTTTGAAGCATCTGCTAAAGCAGGCTATGTTTTGTTGGCACATGCTGGCGAAGAAGGTCCGGCAGAATATGTTTGGGAAGCCATTGACGGATTAAAAATTATACGCATCGACCACGGAAATAATTGCTTGACCGATGAAAAATTGGTAAACGAAATCATCCGAAGAGATATGGCTTTAACGGTTTGCCCACTTTCTAATTTAGAGTTAAAAGTGGTTCCCGATTTAAAAGACCATCCTTTAAAAACGATGTTGGATAAAGGCATTAAAGCCACAGTAAATTCGGACGATCCTGCTTATTTTGGTGGTTATTTGAATCAGAATTTTATCGCCATTCAAGAGGCATTGAATTTATCGAAAGCAGATGTAGTTCTATTGGCAAAAAATTCGTTTCAATATTCTTTGTTGGAGGAAAATCGCAAACAAGAATTGCTACATTTAGTGGAGGATTATGCTTCGAATAATTAAATAATGAAACAAAAATTAAACCTTGATACTTGGAACCGCAAGGAACATTTCTTGTTTTTTAAACAAATGGAAGAACCTTTTTTTGGAGTTACCACTACTATAGATTGTACCAAGGCTTATGAAAAAGCAGCAACTTTAGGGGTTTCTTTTTTTACTTATTATTTACATAAAACCTTAACGGCGGTGAACACTATTGAGGCTTTTCGGTACCGAATTATTGGCGATGATGTTTATGTTTTCAATCAAATAAATGCTTCGGCAACGGTGTTACGAGAAGATAAAACTTTTGGCTTTTCGTTGATGGAATATCAGGAAGATACTTTTCTATTTTCTGAAATCGTAAAGAAAGAAATTACCCGAATTCAATCCACCACAGGGTTATTCACTAGGGAGGAATATGGTGAAAATCTAATTCACTTTTCGGCTTTGCCTTGGATTAATTTCACTTCGTTTTCACATGCCAGAAGTTTCAATTGGCCTGATAGTTGTCCAAAAATATCATTTGGAAAAATGATGGAAGAAAACGGTAAAAAAACAATGGCAGTATCCATTCATGTACACCATGGCTTGATGGATGGCTACCATGTGGGATTATTTACTACTTGTTTGCAAGAATTACTGAATGCTTAATTAAAATAAGTCCAGTTGGTGCCGTCGCTAATAACAATAACACTTCTAGAATAGTTTTCATACATGTAAATTTGTGCAGATCCTCCCGTAGAAGTTTTTGGAAAAAACATACCTCCTGCCGAAGTTAATTTTGCAGTAGTAGCATTTTGAATATTTCTAATAATGTAAATTCTTCCCGGAAAAGTTGCAGCACTTGGCAATTGAAATTCTTGATCGGTTGCTAGCGGATTTACCGAAACATAGACCCCATCGCTAATTAATGTTGCAGAAGAACTTCCCGTTAATGTTATGGTTTTAACCGATAAGTTCCCATTAATATCCAACATACTTAAGGGTGTTGAAGTATTAATTCCAACTTGGGAAAACCCGCTTTGATTAAAGCAAAGTAAAACTACGATAATAAAAAATCGCTTCATAAAAATCGTTTTGAAAAATTATAGTTTTGAAAAATTAAGAATAAAGGTATATAAAAATTATTAAATTGATTAAATTATTCCTTCCGACAACGTTTTCGTGTTAAAAACTTATTTATAGGTGAAATATGAAAATCTTTATTATTAAATTAATTATTATTGTTTTTATTTTCTGAGACTTTAAATTTATTGACTAGTCTTCTGTAATTCACAGTTTCTATTCTTATTTTGATTTTTCTTCTATAACAATTTCATTTTCTATACTGATTGTTACTAATTTTTTGCTTTCAACCAAAATATTATTTCCGATATTCCGCACTATGATTATATTTAATTTTTGGTGATGCTTAATATATTTCAGGCAGAAAAACTTATATAAATGCAATTGTGGCTCGCATTTACACAAATGCCATAAAGACGTTTACTTTAGTTGAACTTTATTGCTATTAGATTGTTTTTAGCAAATAATCGATTATATGTAATTTACTTGCGATAAAAAGCATGCGTAATAATTTGTAAATGTGAATTATAGTATTAATATTGTAAGAACAATTTTAAATATAAAAAGGATGGAAAACAATAATGTTATTAGAACAAATCCAGTTTTTGAGTTATATCACGAAAACAATTATTTAATTATAAATAATCCTAACTATTTTAAAGGGAATTATGTAATACCGTTTCAAGATATTGAAAGTATTGAACTAATTCGCTGTTTTACATTTTGGGATAAAATCATTAAAGCTTATTTCAAATTTTGGAAACCAACTAAGTCGCTATTTTTAATTCTAAATTTGAAAAATGGATTGAAAAATATTTTGCTAAACGACTGTAATGCAAAAAAAACCAAAATGGCAATTGACAAAATAAATGAAATACTGAGTAATAATGCTATGGGGGTTACTCCTGAATTGAGTTAGAGGGAATAGGGCTTTGGGTAGTATTAAATAATGAAAATAGGTTATTTAAATCTTGGGTTAGTAAAGAGTTGCATACTAATTAATGGAAGAAGTTTTTGTTGCACTTGTGAGTGAGAGTATACAAAACATTTGAGTAAACTAATAAATAAAATCTCCAAAGACACCATTCTCCGTAGTTATTATAATAATTATAAATGTGGTATTTCTTTTTGGTGGGTGACCATCCCATCTAGCAGACTTGTCCAAAATGAAATTTCTTGCTAAGTTCCAAGGTCTATGAATCCTAGGGATTGGTGAGGTTCGAGTTCTCGGCCTGCTACTAAAAAATTAAGGCTGCAAATGCAACCTTAATTTAATATTTAAAAACCAATTTTTACTTACTCAAAAGTAAAATCTCATTGGCTACCACCTCTGTTACATAGCGCTTATTTCCGTCTTTATCATCATAACTTCTGTGGGTTAGTTTTCCTTCAATTGCAATTTCTTTACCTTTGTTTGCATATTTTTCAATAATGTCGGCAACTTTTCCCCAAGCGGCTACACGATGCCATTCGGTTTGCTCTACTTTATCCCCATTTTCTTTGTAATATACCTCGTTGGTAGCAATGGTAATATTTGCTACTTTTTTTCCTCCTTCTAGAGTTTTGATTTCTGGATCTTGTCCTACATGTCCAATTAATTGTACTTTGTTTCTTAATGCATTCATGGCGTTTAAATTTAAATTATTATTATCTCTTTAATTATTGAAAATTCATTGCTAGCTTACTCATTTTCAACATTGCAAAGTTGCGATGGTTCAATAATATTATTCGGTAAGTAACCATTTACTTTCGGTTGTAACTACTTGTAACCGTTTGTAAATGGAAAATTTTTATTATATTTGAGGAACACTTTCCCAACTAATAGTATTGCAGAATTGGAAAGGAAACGAATAAACACTAACGTTTGTGTTTAGCCCTATTGCAGTGGCACGAAGTAGAACGGAATACAGGAATTTAGTAACCAAATAATGCCCCAAACATTGCTTCGACAATTCGCCTTGCTAGGGTTGCTCCTTAAAAAAAGTAAATAGTATGAATAAAAACTGTTTGGAATGTAACGAGAAAATTGTGGGCAGAGAGGACAAAAAGTTCTGTAGCGATGGGTGTCGCAATGCCTACAACAACAAAATAAACAAAGACAGCACGAATTTTATGCGCAATACTAACAATAAGTTGCGGAAGAATTATAGAATTCTGTCGGAATTAAATGTGGATGGAAAATCGAAAACTACCCGGTCTAAATTGTTGGGTAAAGGCTTTGATTTTGAATATTTTACAAATATTTTAAATACCAAATCGGGAAATACCTACTGTTTTGTTTACGACCAAGGCTATATGTCATTGGAAAATGATTTTTTTATTTTGGTTAAAAAAGATATTTAGTGTTTGTGTTTCCGAATCGTCCTCCTTTAGAAAAACTATAAATGAAACAAATTAGCATACTTGGTTGTGGTTGGTTGGGTTTACCTTTAGCAAAATCGTTGCTTGAAAATGGGTATTCAATTTCTGGTTCTACAACTTCTGTAGAGAAACTTACGGTGTTGGAAAATGCGGGAATTACTCCTTTTTTACTCCGTTTATCGGAAGAAACTATAGAAGGTAAAATGGAATCTTTTTTGAAAAATTCCGAAATTTTAATTGTAGATATTCCACCTTTATTAAGAGGAAATTCTTTAGAATCATTTGTTGGTAAAATTCGGAATCTTATTCCTTATATTGAAAAATCTTCTGTGAAAATGGTGCTTTTTGTGAGTTCTACTTCGATCTATTCGGAAGGTAATACCACAATTACCGAAGATACTATTCCAAATCCAGATACCGAAAGCGGCAAACAATTGTTAGAAGCCGAGCAACTTTTGCAAAGCAATTCAAATTTTCAAACTACAGTAATTCGTTTTGGCGGATTGATTGGAGAAGATCGGCATCCAATACAATTTCTTGCAGGCAAAACTAATCTTGAAAATCCGGAAGCCCCTATTAATATAATTCATCAAATAGATTGCATCGGAATTATTAAAGCAATTCTGCAACAGGCTAAGAACTATAATTTGAAAGATAACGAAATTTTTAATGCAGTTGCGCCATTTCATCCTACTAGAAAAGAATATTACACCCAAAAAGCAATTGAATACCACTTGCCTTTGCCACATTTTAACGAAAGTAAACCTTCCAGCGGAAAACTAATTAGTAGCGATAAGGTGGAACAAGTTTTGGGTTACATTTTTTCCTAAAATAATTTTAAAAGCTCTCAAAAAAAATACAAACTATTTAGTACTATTAAATAGTTTGAAGGAATTTTATTGCTTTTTTTAAAAAATATATTCAAAGTTAAGAAAATTCTGATTTTTATAAATTTATTAACACGAAAACGTTTGCGTTCATCATATTAGTTTTTTTTTAGCCAAAATTTAATATTTCTCATTATTTTTACCTTTGTGATTTTCCTGAATTAGGAAATTTAAGGTTGTTTTTGAAAATTAAACGTTTTTATTATGAAAAATAATGCCCCATCAGAATTTTCATTTTTAATGGATGGAAATTTAAAAAAAATGATTGAGAATGGATTACTTTTTTCACTTTTGATACTATGCATCAATGGTTTTGGTCAAGGGGTATTTGGTGGAAAGATAGCTGTTTTGCAAGGGTCTACCAGTACAACAACTTGGTTTAATACTGGCTCACAAGCTTGTGATGGAGCCGGTACTGGCAATTTAAGCGCTAGCAATACATCGGCATATACTGCTTATCTTGGAGACAAATTTTATTTAGGTGGTAACACCCTAACTTATGGCTTTCCGTCGAGCGGAGATGGATCTTTCTTGCAATGGCGGTATTATGTTGTTGGAGGAGTAGCTCCTGGTTGGAGCTCGGCATTGACTTTGCCATACAGTAGTACTGGTGTTTGTTCAAGTGGAAGTAATAAGAAATATGAATACGTGCCTAATACGGGGGCAAATTCTATTCAATGTACTGTAGCTGGAAGTTATAGATTAGACACTAACTTAGTTGGTTATCAAAATGGAACTAACTATACCATATTTATTAGCGGAAATTATATACCATTTACTGTTAATGCTTTGGGAAATCCAACCTCGTGTGCAGCCTCTATTTCTGGAACGACAGCAAGTTTAAGTTGGACAAAATTTACTGGAGGAAGTACAACTTATAATGTTATGATTGTAAGGTATCCAAAAGATGCTACCCCTACTACTCCTATAAATGGCACGTCGTATTCGATTAACAGTTCAATTGGAGCTGGAACTGTTGTATACGCAACTGGAGCTGGTACGACTACAACAAATAGTGTAGCCGCTTCAACTAATTATGACTATTATTTTTATTCTGAAAACTGGTCTTATTATAGTTCAGGTCAAAAAGTAACTGCAATAGCTCCAACTCCAACTATTACTTTAGGAACGAATCCATCTGTATGTAGAGGAGCTACATCAGCTAATTTGCCTTATTCAGCTACTACTAATAGCCCAAATCAATATAGCATAGTTTATGATTCTACTGCTCTAGGAGGAGGTTTTTCTAATGTAACTAACGCAACTTTATCTTCTTCACCAATAGTCCTTACTCTACCTGGAGCGGCGGCAGCTGGAACCTATAATGGAACTGTTACTGTTAAAAACACAACTTCTGGATTAGTAAGTGGGAGTTATCCTTTTTCAGTAACTATTACTTCTTTACCAACTGCAGGAATAACTAATAACACCGGTGTTACTAAAGTAACGTGTTCCGTGCCTTCAATAAACGTAACGGCAACTGGCGGAACTAGTTATTCATGGTCTAATGGTGCATCGATTGTTGGAACTTCAAATAATTTAAGCATTACTTCTGCGGGAACCTACACTGTTACGGTAACAAATTCTAATAGTTGTACTTCAACAGCAAATATTGTTATTACACAAGATACTGCAACCACCTCGTCAAGTCAATCAGTGACTGCTTGTGACAACTATAAATGGGCTTTAAATGGAACTACCTATACTACATCAGGAACTTACAATTATATTGGGGTTAATGCTGCTGGATGTACAGATTCAAAAACTTTGGTTTTAACTATAAATAATAGCACCTCATCTAGTCAATCCATTACAGCGTGTGATAGTTATTTTTGGTCTGCAAATAGCACTACTTATACTGAATCAGGAATGTATGTTTATACAAGTACTAATGCTTCTGGATGTACCGATACAAAAACTCTAGTATTGACAATTAATCATAGTACTTCTTCTTCTCAAACAATAAGTGCATGTGATAGTTTTACCTGGCCTGTGAACGAAACTACATATACCACAAGTGGAACTTATAGTTATACGAGTACTAATGCTTCTGGTTGTTCTGACACTAAAACTTTGGTGTTGACTATTTATGTTAGCACGCCTTCAAGTCAAACAATAAGTGCATGTGATAGTTATTTTTGGTCTGTTAACGGAAATAGCTATACCACTTCTGGGACATATGTTTTTGAAGGAACTAATGCTGCTGGATGTTCACAAAATCAAACATTGTATTTAACTATTAATAGTAGTACCTCATCTAGTCAAAGTGTTACTGCTTGCGATAGCTATACATGGCCAGAAAATGGGCAAACGTATACAACAAGCGGAACTTTTACTTATGTTGGAACGAATGCATCAGGATGTACAAATACCAAAACTTTAGTTTTGACTATTAATAATAGTACTTCATCTTCCCAAACAATAAGTGCCTGTGAAAACTACACATGGCCAGTAAATGGAACTTCTTACAATACTTCTGGAACCTATACTTTTAGTAGTTACAATGCTTCTGGCTGTACCGATACTAAAACATTAAACCTAATAATCACGCCAAATACCAACAGCATCACAAACATTTCAGTTTGTGATAGCTATACATGGCCTGCCAACGGAACATCCTACATAGAAAGTGGAACCTATACGTATGTCTCAGGATGTGATACTAAAACATTAGTATTAACTATTACTCCTAGTACTACTAACACAACTACACAAACTGTCTGCGATAGTTATACATGGTCAATAAATGGCCAAACTTACACTACATCTGGAACCCGAACAATTAGTAACGATTGTCATACAGAAGTATTAAATTTAACAATAAATAAAAGCACGACATCAAATCAAACAGTAAGTGCTTGTGATACTTATACATGGCCCGTTAACGGAAATACTTATACAACAAGTGGAACTTATACTTATGTAAGTACAAACGTTTCAGGTTGTACAGACACCAAAACATTAAGCCTAACAATTAATAATAGTTCTTCATCTTCACAAACGGTTTCAGCTTGCGGAAGCTATACATGGTCTGCTAACGGAACAACTTATACGACTAGCGGAACTTACACCAAAGTTGGAACTAACGCATCTGGCTGTACAGATACCAAGACTTTAGTTTTAACTATTTCTCCAATAAATAAAAGCATTGCTACAACCACATGGACAAACGGTCAAGACGATTCTGTTACTGGTCTTGGAGCTTGGAGCCTTTCAACAATAGGAACCACAGCAGGCTTTTTCACTGGAAGTTCCGATGTAAATAATGGCGGTTCTACCTCATGGGGTATGTATGCAAGTGGTGGAACAAATGTTGCAAGTGCAGTACGCCCTGTTAGTTTTGGGGTTGGAAATACGCTTTCATTTTCTATGGATAATGGGTATATTGATTCAGGAAAAGTAATAGGTTTTGGACTTCAAAATACCTTAGGGCAGAACTTGATGGAAGTTTTATTTATTGGTGGACAAACGTTCTATACTCTAAACGATTCAACATTAGGATTTGCAACTTCAATAGGATATACTTCTGGAGGAATGGATATTTCTATTAGCTATATTGCCTTAAACACCTATTCTATTACTATTAAAACAAAAGCAGGGGCAACAGCAACCTATTCTGCTAGAACTTTTAGCACACAATCAGGCGGACAAAAACCAGCACAAATTCGTTTCTTTAATGCTGGAGCTGGAGCTGGTTCAAATTATGACCTATTTTTTAATAGTTTAGCAATAAACAATCCCATAATTACAACTCAGCCATCTACAGCATCCCAAAATATCTGTATTGGTTCTATTCCAACAAACTTAACCGTTGCTGCTAGTGGCACAGGATTAACTTATCAATGGTACAGTAATTCAACAAATAGTTATAGTGGAGCTTCCATTATATCGGGTGCCAATTCAAATAACTTTTCACCTCAAAATACAACTACAGGAACTTTGTATTACTATTGCAGTGTTACTGATCCATGTGGTACTACTTTTTCTAACTTATCAGGTGGCATAATGGTTTCAGCTCCTTTAAATGTAGGAGTATTAAGTGGAACTCAAGAAATTTGCGTAAGCGGATTAACAACATTCTCAACTAATGGAACAACTGGAGGTACTTGGAATTCTGCAAATACCAGCATTGCTTCTGTAAATTCGCTTGGAATTATTACTGGGGTTGGATCAGGATCTACATTAATTACTTATTCATTAAATGGAATTGGGGGATGTCCTAGTGCTTCTGTTTCAAGAGAAATCACAATTGACATATTGCCAACAGCAGGAATTACAAATAATACAGGTCTAACAAAAGTTACTTGTTCAGTTCCTGAAATAAATGTTACTGCAACAGGAGGTGGAAGTTATTCTTGGTCTAATGGCTCAATAGTTGTTGGAACTTCAGAAAGTTTAGCAATTTCTTCAGCTGGAACATATACAGTAACTGTTTCTAATTTAAACGGATGTAGTGCAACTGCAAATATTATAATTACACAAGATACAGCAACTACTTCATCTAGTGAATCAGTAACTGCATGCGATAGTTATAAGTGGTCTATAAATGATACTACTTATTCTTCCTCAGGAACATATACTTACTCTGGCACTAATGCTGCAGGTTGTACAGACACAAAGACTTTGGTTTTAACTATTAACAACAGTACAACTACCGAAGAAACTCAAGTTGCTTGCGATGCTTATACTTGGAACGGAACTACCTACACAACTAGTGGAGATAAAACATTCACTAGTACCAATGCATCTGGATGTACTAATGTTGCTACATTGCATTTAACTATTAACAACAGTACAACTACCCAAGAAACACAAGTTGCTTGCGATGCTTATACTTGGTCAGTAAATGGGGCGACCTATGCAGCTAGTGGAAATCAAATTTATACTTACACTAATTCCTATGGATGCACTAATACTTCAACTTTAGTATTAACCATCAATACTTCCTCGGTATATTATGCTGATGGAGATGGAGATGGATTTGGCAATCCATTAATAAGTATTATAAGTTGTACACAACCTACAGGATATGTTACGAATAACAATGATTGTAACGATGATGATGCTACAGTTCATGCACCAGCTTCTTACTATATTGATGTTGATGGGGATGGATATGATAACGGATCAGTAATGTTATGTGCTGCTACAGCACCAGCAGAACATTCAGCTACCACTAATGGTACTGATTGTAACGATGCAGTTTATAGCACAACAAATACGTGTTCTTCCGTAGTCAATTTAAAATTAATCTTACAAGGTTACTATGATGCAGATGTTCAAGCAATGCGTCCGGTGATGCTTAATCAAGGCGAAGGTTCAAGTGATACAGATGTAGATACTATTACGGTAG
>CANGCT010000080.1 GCA_947452415.1 Flavobacteriaceae bacterium | reverse complement strand
CGTGAAATTTTTGAATAGAAATAATAACAGAAATCACCCAAGTATTAGGAGCGAGTTCTAAATTTAAAGGCAATTCTTTTTGCGGATTGTAAAACAAAAGTGCCTTTTCTTCTTTTAAATCCAAAGCATATCCACCTACATTAAATACAAATTTTGCCTTGCCTTTAATTCCAAAATGAAATTGGATAAGTCCTTGATTAACTTGTCGTTTCACATGATAATTTTCTGGCCCATCATTTTGAAAACGAATTAAGATAAAATCATTTTCAATTTTAATTTCTTCTTGTGACCCCATAGCGATATTTTTTAAATGAAAATAGAATAGTATTCCTAAACTTCTATTTAGAATTAATCTACATAGCAGCGATGAAAAGACTTGATTTCTCTGCAAATTTAAAATAAATAACGATAAAAAATTAATTTTTGCTTAAAAATCTCACAGCGACACAAAAAGTACTTCCAGCGTTACTTTTGTAAAAGGGTTAGTAATAGATTTGCTTAACTTTTAGGTAAAAGCCAAAATATGGATAATTTAAATACATCTAAGCCTGCTACTTTCTACTCTGTAGGATTGAGTTATAAGAAAGCAGATGCCGAAATGCGAGGGAAATTTAGTTTAGATGCTATAGCCAAAAACAATTTATTGGAGCAAGCCAAAAGAGAAGGCCTGGAATCGTTAATCGTTACTTCTACATGTAATAGAACCGAAATCTACGGCTTTGCACAACATCCTTTTCAATTAATAAAATTACTTTGCGAAAATAGCCAAGGCACCGTGGAAGAATTTCAAAAAGTAGCTTTTGTATATAAAAAACAAGAAGCAATCAACCACATGTTTCGCGTAGGAACTGGTTTAGACAGTCAAATTCTTGGGGATTTTGAAATTATAAGCCAATTAAAAATTGCCTTTGCCGAAAGTAAAGCGATGTATTTGGCGAATGCTTTTATGGAACGATTGGTGAATGCCGTAATTCAATCGAGTAAAAAAATAAAAAACGAAACCGAGATTTCTTCTGGAGCAACCTCCGTTTCATTTGCCTCCGTTCAATACATTTTTAAAAATGTAGAAGATATTGCCAATAAAAACATTTTGCTTTTCGGAACCGGAAAAATAGGAAGAAATACTTGCGAAAATTTGGTTAAACATACCAAACACGAACAAATTACTCTTATTAATAGAACCAAAGACAAAGCCGAAAAATTAGCGCAAAAACTGAATGTAATTGTAAAAGATTACGCCGATTTACAACTAGAAATTCAAAAAGCAGATGTAATTGTAGTTGCCACCGGAGCGCAAAACCCAACGATAGACAAAACCCTTCTTAATTTAAAGAAACCACTTCTTATCTTAGATTTGTCTATTCCTAAAAACGTGAATGAAAACGTCAAAGACATTCCAGGAGTTACTCTAGTCCACATGGATCATTTGTCCCAAATGACCGATGAAACTTTAGAAAGAAGAAAACTTCACATCCCGGCGGCAGAGGCTATCATTGAAGAAATTCAAGCAGAATTTGCTTCTTGGAACAAAAACCGAAAATTTGCACCGACCATTCACGCTCTAAAAGAAAAATTTAATTCTATTAAAGATAGCGAATTGAACTTCCAACGCAAAAAATTATCTAATTTTGACGAAGAACAAGCGGAACTAATTAGCAACAGAATCATCCAAAAAATCACCAACCATTTCGTTAACCATTTAAAAGATGGCGAATCGATGGACGAAGGAATTGAATGGATTGAAAAAGTATTCCAATTAGAACAAGAAAAGATATTTAATTAAACAATGTTGCGTCTCTGCATTTTTGCGAGAAATAAATCAAAATATAGTGGCTGAAAAAATAATAAGAATAGGAACTCGAGATAGTGAATTAGCACTTTGGCAAGCACAAACTGTTCAAAAACAATTAAACGATTTAGGTTATAAAACCCAAATTGTAGCCGTAAAATCTCAAGGCGACCTACTTCTAGACAAACCACTTTACGAACTCGGAATCACAGGAATTTTCACTAAAACTTTAGACATCGCCATGATAAATGGTCAGGTAGATATTGCCGTACATTCTATGAAAGACGTTCCAACAGCTTTGCCAATCGGAATTGTGCAAGCTGCAGTTTTAGAAAGAGCCAACATTTTAGATATTTTAGTTCATAAAGGCTCTACTGATTTTTTAAAAACCGATGCAACCATTGCCACCGGAAGTTTACGCCGTCAAGCACAATGGTGGAACAAATATCCAAACCACACGGTTGTTGATTTACGCGGAAATGTAAATACCCGTTTGCAAAAACTCGAAGACAACACCTGGAACGGAGCCGTATTTGCAGCAGCTGGATTAGAGCGTTTAAACCTTAAACCCGCAACTAACGAGGCTCTAGATTGGATGATTCCAGCGCCAGCACAAGGCGCAATGGTAGTCGTTGCAATGGCAGATGACGCTTTTACACTTGACGCTCTAGTGCAACTCAACCATATCGAAACCGAAATTTGCACCTATATAGAAAGACAATTTCTAAAAACTCTCGAAGGCGGATGCACCGCACCAATTGGTGCCATTGCAAAATACAACGAGAAAGATGACACCATCCATTTCAAAGGAGTTTTACTTTCCATAGACGGAAAACAAAAACTTATTGCAGAAAAACTAGTAGATATTTCCGAATGGAAAAAATTAGGTTTTCATGCCGCACAAGAAATTTTAAATAATGGCGGTTCCAAATTAATGGCAGAAATTAAAATACAATTGAAGAAATAGTAAGTCTATTTTTTTGCAATATCAATTTGAGAAAAAGTATTATATTTGTATGGATATAAAAATCGTAATAGATGAACTACAAAATATCATTCAAGGAAAGAGCGGAACTAGCCAAAGAACTCTTATCCAAACAATTGCCAGTTACCTTGGAACAAGCCAAGAAGCAAGCTCAATGGTTAAAAACGACAAGCACTACAAACAAGAAGAAACAAAAAGTATAATTGAATATTGCAATCAGAATAACCTCTGGGCTGATGATAAAGTAAATTTTGATTTATTTATTTCTGAAGGTGCCGAACAGAAAGTTTATATTAAAAATGAAAAAACGGTATATAAACTTAACGACTCAATTTACTATTCCTCTTGGCATGATTATTTCACGAGTTTATTATTAAATAATTATTTCTTTCCTGAAACTTCCTATGTATTAGTTGGTTTTTGTCTTTATGATGAAATTCTGTTTGCCTTGGTAGAACAGCCTTTTGTGAAAGCAAATCAACCAACCGATTTAGAACAAGTTAAAGAATTTATGACAAACAATGGATTTTCAAATACAAGAAATCACGATTATTATAATGTCGATTTAGGAATTATTCTCGAAGATTTACATGATGAAAATGTACTAACACAAGATGGGATACTATACTTTATTGATACCGTTTTTTATCTTAAACAATGACAAAAAAAATAAACATATTATCTACCAAAAAACTCCTTTCTAACCAAAAACAACTGTTAGTAGAGGCTTTTATTTCAGTATTGGAAGAAGATTTTATCGAGACCAAAATAAAAAATTTTCAACTTTCAAAAATTAATAACAATTTGATTTTCACCAGTCAAAATGCGGTTCAAAGTATTTTACAACATCCAAAATGCGACGAATTAAAAACCAAAAATGTGTTCTCTGTTGGCATGAAAACTAAAGATTTACTAACCGAAAACGGATTTGATGTAGTTGCCTATACTGGCTATGCCTCCGATTTGGCAGAGATTATATCCTTAGTTTATTCCTCCGATTCGTTCACCTTCTTCAGCGGAAATTTACGTCGCGATGTATTGCCCGACACCTTAAAAGAAAACGGAATTACCTTCAACGAAATTGAAGTTTACGAGACAAATATTACTTCCAAGAAGACCACCTCAAAACTTGATGGCATCTTATTTTTCAGTCCATCAGGAGTAGAAAGTTATTTCAAATCAAATACTATAAAAGACGAAATGTGTTTCTGTATTGGCGAAACCACCGCAGAAGCATTAGAAAATAAAAAAGTAAAAAACATTATTATTGCAGACAAACCATCGGTAGAAAATGTAATTGCAGAAGTTATAGAATATTATAAAAGCCCCCTAATCCCCGAAGAGGGAACTTGGAAGGGTTAAAATTAAAAAAAATGAAAAATATAGACACGCAAATTCCCCCTTCGGGGGCTAGGGGGCTTAAAAACGACCTTTTCCTAAGAGCCTTAAACAACGAAACTGTAGAACGTCCTCCCGTTTGGATGATGCGCCAAGCCGGAAGATATTTACCCGAATTTAGAGCCTTAAGAGACAAATATGATTTTTTCACCCGTTGCGAAACCCCAGAATTAGCAGCCGAAATCACCGTGCAACCCATTCGAATTGTAAAACCAGATGCGGCAATTTTATTTTCTGATATTTTGGTAGTACCGCGTGCTATGGGAATTCACGTCGAGTTGAAAGACAATTTAGGGCCAATCATTCCAAATCCAATCCGGACGATGGAACAAGTCAACCAAGTTTTTGTTCCAGATGTTCATGAAACTTTAGGTTATGTTTTTGACGCTATCAAATTAACCAAAGAAATGCTAAACGATGAGGTGCCACTTATTGGTTTTGCAGGTTCCCCTTGGACCATCTTCTGTTATGCTGTAGAAGGAAAAGGATCTAAAAGTTTTGATACTGCCAAAGGATTTTGTTTTTCAAACCCAATTGCAGCACATACTTTATTGCAAAAAATCACCGATACCACCATTTTATATTTAAAAGAAAAAGTAAAAGCAGGATGCAATGCCATTCAGATTTTTGATTCTTGGGGCGGAATGTTATCGCCTGTAGATTATCAAGAATTCTCTTGGAACTACATCAACCAAATTATTGAAGCAATTGCTAACGAAACCAAAGTTATTGTTTTCGGAAAAGGTTGTTGGTTTGCTTTGGGCGAAATGGCACAATCTAAAGCATCCGCTCTTGGTGTAGATTGGACTTGTTCTGCAAGAAATGCTCGTTATTTATCAGGCGGAAAAATCACTTTACAAGGAAATTTTGATCCTTCAAGATTGTTATCACCAATTCCAACCATCAAAAAAATGGTTCACGAAATGATAGACGAATTCGGAAAAGACAATTACATTGTTAACCTTGGTCACGGAATTTTACCAAACATTCCTGTAGATCACGCCAAGGCTTTTGTGGAAGCAGTAAAAGAGTATAATTCCTAAGCACATGAAATTCAACAATTGGAAATTTGACAGGCCAAGAAATATTGGAGGGATTTAAAATCTAAATTACTTAAAGAAGGAAGTGAAGTGTTCGGAAAAATCGTACAACTGAAATGATTTAAGTATAACAAATTCGCTTTTTAAACGGTTAGAAATTATAACCAACTGAAACTAAAAAATGTATTATTTTAAATGAAAGACAAATTCTACAAATACATACTAAACCTCCAAGACCAAATTACTTCTAAACTAGAAGAAGTTGATGGCGGTGCCAAATTCCGTGAGGACATTTGGGAACGACCAGAAGGCGGTGGCGGACGAACACGAGTAATTGAAAACGGAAATGCCATCGAAAAAGGAGGTGTAAACATCTCGGCAGTTCACGGAAAATTACCCGATTCTATGCAGAAATTATTCAACGTTGGTGAAGCCGATTTCTTTGCTTGCGGATTGAGTTTGGTAATTCATCCAAAAAACCCAATGGCGCCAACTGTTCATGCCAATTGGCGGTATTTCGAAATGTACGACGATAACGGAAACGTAATTAATTCTTGGTTTGGTGGCGGACAAGATTTAACCCCTTATTATTTATTTGAAGAAGACGGAATCCATTTTCATCAAACTTGTAAAACCGCTTGCGAGAAACACAATCCAGAGTTTTATCCAAAATTTAAAAAACAGTGTGATGACTATTTCTGGAATGCACACCGAAATGAAGCCCGTGGCCTTGGCGGATTATTCTTTGATTATTGTAAAGAAACCGAAACAATGAAAATGGAAGATTGGTACAATTTCGTATCCGAAGTCGGCAACAGTTTTCTAGAAGCCTATGCTCCAATTTTAGAACGAAGAAAAGAGTTACCCTACACACCAGAACAACGTACATGGCAAGAAATCCGACGAGGACGTTACGTCGAATTCAATTTAGTACACGACAAAGGCACGCTTTTCGGACTAAAAACCAACGGCCGAATCGAAAGTATTTTAATGTCCCTACCACCACACGTTCAATGGCATTATAATCATCATCCAGAAGCTGGAAGCGAAGAAGAAAAATTAATTAATATATTAACAAGTCCAATAAATTGGATATAAAAACAGCAAATATGAAAAAAATGGTAATTCTAGTTTTAACAATCGGGTTATTTTCTTGTAACACCCAAAAAAGTTTAAAGTATGAATATAAAGTAAACAAAAATGAAATATTTGAAATCACATTAAAATCTAATCCAACAACAGGATATAAATGGAAATGGATAAAAGAGCATCCTTCTAAAATAATTGATTCTGTAAGTTCAACTTATATACAAGATAAAGCCGAACCGTATATGATGGGAGTAGGAGGGAATGAAATATGGAAATTTAAAGGAAAAGAAAAAGGCATTGATACATTAACCTTTGAATATTGTCGTTCTTGGGAGCCAAATTCGACTGTAGAAACCAAAAAAATTATTGTTAAAATCAAATAAATTATTTTTAAAAACATATATATGTTCCCATTACAAAGAGGCAGAAGATTACGCATAAACGAATCCATAAGAAGTTTAGTCCGCGAAACCACATTAAGTCCCTCCGATTTCATGTTCCCAATGTTCATTGCAGAAGGCGAATATTACCAACTAGAAATCCCCTCCATGCCCGGAATTTTCCGTCGCTCCATAGACCTAACCGTTCAAGAAGTTAAGGAATTATTTGCTTTAGGAATTCGTGCAGTAAATATTTACGTAAAAGTAGACGAATCCCTAAAAGATAATACCGGAAAAGAAGCCTGGAATCCCAACGGATTGATGCAACGCGCCATCCAAGCCATAAAAACTGCCTGTCCCGAAATGATTGTTATGCCCGATGTGGCATTAGATCCATACTCTATTTATGGCCACGATGGAATCATTGAAAATGGCGATATTGCCAACGATGCAACCAACGAAGCCCTAGTAAAAATGGCAGTTTCTCATGCCCAAGCAGGGGCCGATTTTGTAGCGCCAAGCGATATGATGGACGGCCGAGTTTTAAGATTGCGTCAAGGTCTAGACGCCGCAGGGTACCAAAATGTAGGTATCATGAGTTATTCCGCCAAATATGCTTCGGCATTTTATGGCCCTTTTCGCGATGCTTTAGATAGCGCCCCAGTGGATAATGCCGAGATTCCAAAAGACAAAAAAACCTACCAGATGGACTATGCCAACCGCATAGAAGCCATCCGCGAAGCCCTTATGGACGTTGAAGAAGGTGCCGATATGGTCATGGTAAAACCCGGAATTGCCTATCTCGACATTGTTCGTGAGGTAAAAAATGCTGTGAATGTTCCCGTGACTGTTTTCCACGTTTCGGGCGAATATGCCATGATAAAAGCCGCTGCCGAAAGAGGTTGGCTAGATCATGACAAAATCATGATGGAACAATTAATGTGCATCAAACGCGCAGGAGCAAGCCTAATTTCGACTTATTTTGCCAAAGAAGCCGCTATTATTCTTAATAAGTAGGAGCGAACGGCTCGGGATTTATCAGTAAAGGTAATTCCTGCTTTCCGTTTCAATCTGTCATTGCGGGGAACGAAGCAATCCAATAACATTATTCGTTTGCCGCAATGCCAGGATTTCCACTGCAATCAGGGCTAAAAAGTAAGCCTATTGCATTTTTGTAATTGATATAAATCATGTTTAAAATTAATAAGTAACCCTAACTTTGAATTTCAAAAAAGAAACCAAATGAATACAATCCTAAAATCTATTTTATTTGCAACGCTAGTAGTGTTTACAATTAGTTGTGAAGGGAAAAAAGGCGACCAAGATTTTGATAAAAAAGCAACTACCGAAGAAACAAAAACAGATAATTCCGCCTATCCATTAGCCGAAAAAGGAAAAGAAATCTTTGAAGGCAAAGGAATTTGCACCACTTGCCACAAACCCGATATAAAATTAGTTGGACCAAGTTTAATAGACATTGCCAAAATATATAAAGAAAAAAACGCAAGCATTGCAACCTTCCTAAAAGGCGATGAAGAAGCAATAGTAGATCCAACCCAATACGAAGTTATGAAAACCAACTTCGCTTTAACCAAAACCTTCACCGACGAAGAAAGACAAGCATTAGAACAATACGTTTTAAGTCAAGGAAAATAACCTACCCAAAAACACCTCAAACGAAGAAAGACAAGCATTAGAACAATACGTTTTAAGTCAA
Source organism: Flavobacteriaceae bacterium (assembly GCA_947452415.1). GTDB lineage: Bacteria > Bacteroidota > Bacteroidia > Flavobacteriales > Flavobacteriaceae > Flavobacterium. Next base: position 4,434 of record CANGCT010000080.1, on the reverse strand, counting down.
GGAAAATAATCTACCCAAAAAGACCTCAAACGAAGAAGACAAGCTTTAGAGCAATGTTTAAGTCAAGGAAAACAACCTGCCCAAAAACAACCCAAAACATTCACAGTTTGGCTCCCCTCTCCTTTGGAGAGGGGCCGGGGGTGAGGTTTTATATTTAGATTAACACTCCCAAAAAAACCATAAATGACAAAAATCGCTTTCTTAAAATGTCCATTAGGAATTGCAAAAATTATTGGTGATGCAAACGGCATTTCTGAAATTTCAGTTTCATACGAAGGCGAAATTTCAGTTTCTATTCCAGAAGAATTAGAACAAGCCGTTACCCAACTGCAAGAATATTTTAAAGGAAAACGAACCCATTTCAATTTAAAATTAAATCCCAAAGGAACCGAATTCCAAAAAAGAGTCTGGCAAGAATTACTTAATATCCCATTCGGAAAAACCCTATCCTATTTAGAATTATCCAAAAAACTTGGCGATATAAAAGCCATCCGAGCCGTAGCAGCAGCCAATGGCAAAAACCCACTTTGGATTGTAGTCCCATGCCACAGAGTTATTGGAACCGATGGTTCCCTAACGGGTTACGCCGGAGGATTAGAACGAAAAAAATGGCTCTTAGATCACGAAAATCTAAGTAACCAACAAAGTCTTTTTTGAATTTCAAAAATCAAAAATCAATTTCAATTGCAATATCAAAATTCAACTTCAAAAAATGAAATTTTTTAATTCGTGGTATTTACAAAGCAATTAATTTATGAAAAATTTGTGTAATTCGTGACAAAAAATAAAGAATCTGTTTCGAAAAACACTTTTTTTTATTATTTTTAAAATCTTAAATTCCTATCAACATCCAAATTATGATTGAAAAAATTCGGTTAGATACTATTTTATTTCTTGATATAGAAACCGTTCCACAAGAGGAACATTTCAACTCTTTGGATGACGAAATGAAATCCCTTTGGGAACATAAAACCCAATACCAACGAAAAGAAGATTTCACCGCCGAAGACTTTTACGACCGTGCTGGAATTTGGGCCGAATTTGGAAAAATAGTTTGCATCTCAGTAGGATATTTTACTATCAAAGGCGACATCCGCAACTTTAGAGTAACCTCTTTTTTTGGCGAAGAAAAAAAGATTTTATTAGACTTTAACAATCTGTTGAACAACCATTTCAATGCGCCACAAAATATTCTGTGTGGGCATAATGCCAAAGAATTCGACTTTCCGTTTATTGCTCGAAGAATGATTATAAATAAGGTTTCCATCCCAAATAAACTCAATTTATTTGGGAAAAAACCATGGGAAATAGCACATTTAGACACTTTAGAATTATGAAGATTTAATTTTTAATATATAAATTTTTCCTTTATCTTCAATTTTAATATCTTCATTTTCAAAATTAAATAAATCATTTAAATACATACTTAATTTAACATTATAATCTTTACCCAACCTCACCACTTCAATACTTTGAATGTATTTTTTTATTATTTTATCTTTATCTTTTAACCTACTTATTTTATATTCATTTTCTAAATCATTCCGCATTAATTCTACATAACCATCAATACTATCTAAATATTCTTTTTTATTTTCTTCTTCTATTAAATCTTTTAATTCTTTCTGAATTTCACTAATTTCAGAATCTATTTTTTCTTTAATATTAATAATCTCTTCTTTTTCTAAAACACCTATAAATTCAGTTAAATCATTTACCTTCTTTTTTTCTAAAACACTTATTTTACCCTCTAAAACTTTAATATTTGACTTAAACCTTTCTTTTCCACCTTTACCAATATCAAACCTTTTTTTATACTCTCTTTTTACTTCTTCACTATTATTTAATACTTCAAATAATCCATCCCAAATTATTTTCTCTAAACCATCAATATTAACCTTATTATAACCATTTTCATTACTAATACAGCTAAAAACTAAATCTCCATCTTTTCTTTTCTCTTTAACATTTTTCATATTACTACTACATTCATAATATCTATATTGATTTGCTTTTTTCACCCACATTTTTTCCTTACAATCACCACATATTACTTTACCTTTTAAAAGAAAAAAATCCTTTTTATTACCTCTCCATACCCCTTTATTATCATTTATTTTAATTTGAGTTTTATTCCATAATTCATCATCTATTATTTTTTCCAATTCAATTCTATATTCTTTTCCTTCTAAATTACCAATATATAAACCATTATATTTTTTATCATTTAAAATCCTTCCAATACTACTTTCACCAATTTTATTTGCCCCATATACTCTTAATATTCTTTTAAATACTTCCCCATAACTTTTTACAACTTTATAATTATAAAATTTAAATATATCTTTAATAAGTTTTGCCTCTACTTTTTTTACAACTATCTTTTTATTTTTATCTCTTCTAAAACCATAACCAACATTCCCTAATTTCCCTCCATTTTCAATTAATCTATTCTTACCATAATCCATTCTATCTTTAATTTTAGCCCTCTCAAAATCACTTATCACACTTCTAATATTAAATTCAAATCTATCACTACTCTCCTCTAATTTTTTCTCTTCAAACCCTACAAAAAATCTAAAATCATTTTTTGACACAAATTTTCTAAATTCATCCCCAACACTAACATCTCTGCTTATTCTATCAATGTCATACACCCATATTCCACCTAAATTTTTATTGATTAATTCCTCTTTTAATTTATCAAATCCTCTTCTATTATAATTTCCTCCACTCTCAATATCTTCAAATATTTCATATTCATAACTATTTAATTTACAAAACTCAATACCCAAAATTCGCTGAGTTTGAAGTGATGAATTTTCTTTTTGATTTTTTGTTGATACTCTAATATATAATCCTATTTTCATACAAATTTTTTTAGAGATTAAATATAAGATTTAATTTTAGTATATAAAAAAAGAGAATTTTTTAAATTCTCTCCTCTTTATAATTCTTCTTTAAATATTTATTTATATCTCCTTCTCTAAACCTAACATTTTTTCCTATTTTAAAATAACTTATTTCATTCTCTTTCATTAAATAATCAATTTTACCAATACTAATACCCATTATTTCAGACAACTCTTTTTTCTTATATAGTTTTATTTTTTTTTCCATATTTAATATACATTCATTTTATTTTTTATACTTCTATATTTTTATTTCCTAACAAATCTATCCACTTATACAACATCTCTAAATCTTCTTTTTTATCACTTTTTTTTATAACCCCAATCTTTAATCCATAACTCAACCACCTACTTATATCATTTAATCTATATAACTTCTCAACTTTATTATTTAATACTCTTTCATCTATTTTTTTCATAATCAATTAATATTACTTATTACTATCTTCACATATAAATAGTCATAAAAAAAAATTCCAACTTAAAATAGTTGGAAGTTGTTTAATAATTTATTATTTTTAGATTGGGAAAAACTATGTTATTGAAAATCAATTATATATATACGGATTTTCCCAACATAAAATTATGATTTTTAATTCTTTTTAGCAACTTTTATTACAACAAAACCACCCCCTTTATTACTTAAATTAAAATACACATTCAGCCCCCTTTTATACATATAAAAAAATACCATCAATATATTTCTCAATATTAATGGTATTTTGTTTAAAAAATTATTTTTGAGGGAAATTAACTATTAATTTTATTGAAGCTGTAAATTAAATTTCCTTAATAAAGTATTACTTAATCCATCATAAGTCTTAACTTTTGGATATTGTTTGTTTAAATTTTGGAGCTTATCTATTTCGTATTGATACACTTCTAATTTAAATTTTTCATCAACAATTTTTTCTAAACAATTATATATATCTTTTCTTCTATACTCCCAACTCTCCCATTCTTTTTCTCCTTCTTCATTCCAAACACCATCATCAGCTATATCAGCAATAGCTTTGTCATATAAATCATCAATAACCTCTTTCCATTTATTTAAATCTTTTCCACAATCTTCATACTCATTATATGATAAATGAGATAATTCTGAAGTTGTAGTATTTGAATTTTTGTTATAAAATCCATATCCAATTAATAAGGTTAATAATGAAAAAAATACATATAACAATTTGTGAAAAAAGTTAAAATGTTTTTCAACATTTAGAATAATTATTAAAAATGTAATTAATGTAATAACTATTATTGCTATTGTAGAGTGTAAAAACTTATCATTTGCTGCCAACAAACCCCCTCCAATTAATAAATAAAAGGTAGTATCCCATAAAGTGTGTAAGTAAAAAAAATATGAGGGTTTGTGCAAATGGAAAATCCGGTCAAATTGACCACCACTTTCCAGTCTAAATTGACCACCATTTCCGGAGCAAACTGACCACCACTTTCCAGTTTAAATTGACCACCTAATTTTGGGGGTAAATTGACAATAAAAAACTATTCACTTTTTTCATGT
>CANGCT010000079.1 GCA_947452415.1 Flavobacteriaceae bacterium | reverse complement strand
CCTTTTTAATAGCGTTTCAGATAAAAGCGTTCTTTAGATCAATTCATTTAGATGTGCGCATCAGTTTGGGTTTTGGAGATAAAACGTATAAGGCTAGAAAAATTACCGAAAGTAATGGTAGCGCCTTTATTCGTTCGGGAGAATTATTTGAAACTTTAAAAAAGCAAAAACTAAATTTAGCAGTTAATTCGGGCAATGAAGCGTTTGACGAAGAGTTAAATTTGATGTTGAAATTAAGTTTGTCTTTTATGGATAACTGGCTACAGCAATCTGCTGAATTTGTTTTAGTTGCCATCCAAAATCCTACGCTTTCGCAAGAAGAAATTGGAGTGAAACTTGGCATAAATCAAGCCGCTGTAAGCCGAAGACAAAAACGTTCCAACTATGAATTAGTACAGCAATTAGAACATTATTTTAGAAAAAAAGTCCAAATACTTGAACTATGATTGTCTTTGTAAAACTTCTTTTAGCGCACTTATTTGGTGATTTTTTATTGCAACCTACCTCTTGGGTTATTCATAAAGAAAAGAAAAAGCATCGAAGTGTTTATTTGTACTTTCACACCTTCTTACATTTCATTTTAGCTTGGCTATTGGTAGGAGAAATTGCATTTGGTTGGTACGCATTGGCATTAGCAATTTCACATGGATTTATTGACTTTTTGAAATTGCATTTTCAAACTCAAAAAACAAAACGCACTTGGTTTTCAGTAGATCAGATTTTGCATTTAATTGTAATTGTTGCAATTACATTAATTTATAATACTACTCCAATAGATTTTACTGCTTTTAATAATTCATTTTGGATACTAGTTACAGGGATTGTTTTATTGACGAAACCAACTTCTATAATCATCAAGAACATCATTTCTATTTGGACTCCAGAAAATAAAACTCAAGACGATTCACTTCAAAATGCTGGAAATTACATCGGAATTTTGGAACGCCTTTTTGTGTTCTGTTTTATTTTAACAGGACATTTTGAAGCAATAGGATTTTTATTGGCTGCAAAATCTATTTTTAGATTTGGCGATTTGAAAGAAGCAAAAGACCGAAAACTAACCGAATATGTTTTAATCGGAACCTTACTGAGTTTCGGAATTGCTTTGGTTATTGGACTTTTAACGCAAATGTGTTTAGGATTTTCTTCTTAGAATTTCCTTATTAATTTCCTTCACTAACTTTGGCCCTTCATAAATAAACCCAGTATACAATTGAATTAAACTGGCTCCAGCATCCAATTTATCGATGGCATCTTGAGCAGAATGAATTCCGCCAACTCCAATAATAGGAAACGATTTATTGCTTTTTTCTGACAGAAAACGAATGACCTCAGTAGAACGATTAGTTAGTGGTTTACCAGACAAACCACCTATTTCAGATTTATTTTCAGATTGTAAACCTTCTCTAGATAATGTGGTATTAGTTGCAATTACACCCGCAATTTTAGTTTCGTTGACAATGTCTATAATATCCAAAAGTTGGGAATCGGTTAAATCGGGAGCGATTTTTAGTAATATTGGTTTTTTGGTTGCGTGTTTCGAGTTTCGAGTTTCGAGTGTTGTTAAAAGTTCCGTTAATGGCTTTTTATCTTGAAGTTCACGTAGGTTTGGAGTGTTCGGGGAACTTACATTTACCACAAAATAATCAACATAATCAAAAAGTGCTTCAAAGCAAATTTCATAATCTTGGGTAGCATTTTCATTTGGGGTAAGTTTGTTTTTTCCAATGTTCCCACCTATCAGAACGTTTTTGTTTTTCTTCAAACGCATAACGGCTTCTTGAACGCCCCCGTTATTAAATCCCATTCGGTTGATAATTGCCGAATCTTCTTTTAAACGAAACAATCGTTTTTTCGGATTTCCTTCTTGTCCTACTGGGGTTAACGTTCCGATTTCTATAAATCCGAAACCAAAATTGGAAAGTTCGCTGTATAATTTGGCATCTTTATCAAAACCTGCTGCCAGTCCGACTGGGTTTTTAAATTTTAATCCGAAAACTTCTGTTTCCAATCGTTTGTCATTAACTAAATATAAGGCTCTAAAAAGTGAGGGAAATCCTGGAATTTTAGATAAAAATCGAATTAAAGAAAAGGTGAAATAGTGTACTTCTTCTGGATCAAATAGAAAAAGCAACGGACGAATTAGTAATTTGTACATAGTGTTGTAGTTGTGTGCTGCAAAAATAGAAAATTGTTTGGAGTTGGAAGTTGGAAGTTGGAATAAAATAGAAATCAATTTGTAGATTTGCGCTTTAATTTGCAATTCAAATGAACATACGTCTTCTGGCCATTGGCAAAACCGACAATAAATCGCTACAAACTTTGATTGATGATTATACAAAACGGTTGTCGTTTTATATAAAATTTGATTTGGAAGTAATTCCAGATATAAAAAATGTAAAGAATTTATCGGAAACGCAACAAAAAGAAAAAGAAGGTGAATTGATTTTAGCCAAATTATCGCCAACCGATCAATTGATTTTATTAGATGAAAACGGAAGCACTTTTTCGAGTGTGGCATTTTCGGAATATTTGCAAAAGAAAATGAATGCCGGAATTAAAACGCTAGTTTTTGTTATTGGTGGCCCTTATGGATTTAGCGATGAAGTCTACAAAAAAGCACAAGTTAAAATCTCACTTTCGGCAATGACTTTTTCGCATCAAATGGTTCGGCTTTTTGTGATTGAGCAATTGTATCGAGGGTTTACGATTTTAAAGAACGAGCCGTATCACCACCAGTAAGGTTGTGGGTTGTAGGTTAGAAACTATATCCCAAAAGTTGTCCTTCTGACGAAGGAAGAATCTCATTATGATTTCACTAATAGACAAAGCGTGTTAGAAAGGAATTTAATGACGAACTTGCCAATTTTAAATCCCAAATAATAATTTCATTTTTTATGTAAGTATCGTAATTACAATTCTTATCTAAACAGAAATTAATATTTTCCGAATTATCTTTTGAAATATTTCCTAAATAATTTGCTAATTCTGCTTTTTTCACCTCAACACCATCGACTAATACAATATTGTTTTTTGCAAAATAAACAATTACACCAGTTTTTGGTTTAGCAAGAGTATATTTCACTTTTGTAAACGGTAAAAAAGCCATAGTTTTTTTTACATCATTTGCATAGGAAAAAAAGTTTTCCGCGGCTTCATTTTTATGCATGCTTTTTTCTTTTTTTTCTTGTAATTTTATCAGTTCCAGAATTACCAAGCGCAAAGGTAAACGCTTGTCGATATTGAAAATCCAATTGGTGGAAACTATGGAATTCTTTCTATTTACATCGGCAATAGTATCTTTTCCTTCAATTTTGAAAAAGATATAAATTGGCGAATGTTCTTGCACATCGGCAACTATAGTTTTATCTGCTTTTGGAAGTAGAATATCTTTATTGCCTTCACAAGAAAATAAGGCTAAAATAAATATAAGTGCTGAATATTTTTTCATTTTAAGGATGTAATTTCTGTTGTAATTTCACACATTCTACTGCTTCTTTCACATCGTGAACACGTAAGATTTTGGCTCCTTTTAACAAAGAAATGGTATTTAATGAAGTAGTTCCGTTTAAGGCAAATTCCGCAGTGGTTTCTAAAGTTTTGTATATCATTGATTTTCTTGAAACCCCAACTAGCAATGGTAATTCTGTCATTTGAAACAATTCTAATTTGCTTAAAACTTCAAAATTTTGTTCTACCGTTTTTGCAAAACCAAAACCTGGATCTAAAATTAAATCATTAATCCCTAAACTTCTAGCTTGTGCTATTTTTTGAGAAAAATAAAACAACATTTCTTTTACAATGTTTTCGTATTTCGCCAAAGATTGCATGGTTTGCGGCGTCCCTTTCATGTGCATCATGATGTAAGGCACTTGCAATTTGGCAACAGTTTCCATCATTTTAGTATCTAAATTTCCAGCAGAAATATCGTTAATGATCGCAGCACCACTTTCAATTGCTTCTTGAGCGACTTTACTTCTGAAAGTATCCACTGAAATAATCACATCTGGAAACTCTTTAACAACGTCCTTAATTACGGGAACCAATCGTTGTAATTCTTCCTCTTCCAAAACAAATTCGGCACTTGGCTTACTAGAATATCCACCAATATCTATAAATGTAGCGCCTTCGGAAAGCATTTTTTCTACCTTAACGAAAATCGCTTTTTCGTTGGTAAGTTTTCCTCCGTCAAAAAAAGAATTGGGAGTTACATTAAGTATTCCCATTACTTTTGGTGAAGTTAAATCGATAAGTTTTCCGTTACAGTTTATGGTCATTTATTTTAGTATTCCGTGCTTAGCACTTAGTGTTCCGTTAAATTATTCCAGAAGTTAAAATCTTTATACTTAATACTTCCATCTTAATTCTATATTATTTACTTTTGATGCCAGACATTTAAGTCACATTGTAAAAAATAAAATATTTCATACAAAGATACCATTAATGAAGAATACTTCACAAGAATACGATAAAGTAATTGGCATTTGCCGGGATTTATTTGTTAAAAAAATGACCGATTATGGAAGTGCTTGGCGCATTTTACGTTTGCCTTCTTTAACTGATCAGATATTCATCAAGGCACAACGCATAAGAAGTTTGCAACAAAATGAGGTCCGAAAAGTAGATGAAGATGAAACCGGAGAATTCATTGGAATAATCAATTACTGCATCATGGCTTTGATTCAATTGGAATTGGGCGTCGTAGAACAACCCGATTTAGGTGTAAATGAAGCGGTAAAATTTTATGACGAAAAAATTGCCCTAACCAAGCGATTGATGGAAGATAAAAACCACGATTATGGTGAGGCTTGGCGTGAAATGCGAGTGAGTTCGTTGACAGATTTAATTCTTCAAAAATTACTTCGCGTAAAACAAATTGAAGACAACCAAGGAAAAACAATCGTTTCAGAAGGTATTGATGCTAATTATCAAGATATGATTAATTATTCTGTTTTTGCTTTGATTTTGATGAAATTCGGACAATAACAATTCATTAACAATATACTATTGAAAGCCTTTCTATCTTTGTAAAAATACATTTTATGGCAACTAAAAAAACTTACATCGCTTGGAGTCTCCGAATTATTGTTTCGGCACTTTTCATTCTTTCGGCATTAGCAAAACTTTCAAAGGGACATTTATTAGATTCTCCTTATTTTGCTATTTCAACATTTGAAGTAAAACAACTTTATACCATTGGATTTTCGGAAGGTTTTGCACCTTATTTTTCACGAACCCTTATCGGAATTGAACTCGCTTTGGGATTATTGCTGTTGCAAAATAATTGGCTACGGAAATTTTTAATTCCAGTTACTATTGCAATGCTAGCCGTATTTATTGGGCATTTAACGTATGTAACCTTTTTAAGTGGCGGGAATTCTGGCAACTGCGGTTGCTTTGGTGAATTGTTACCAATGACTCCAATTGAAGCCATTATTAAAAATATTATTGCAATTGGGATGCTCGTTTATTTATATAAACTACTTCCAAAAGTTTCTAATAACGGAAACTTCTGGATTTTGACAACGGTACTATTTGCAACTATATTAGGGATTTATATGTTGGCACCAATTCAGCCACCTGCATCGAATTTTACAGTTTCTCCAATGGTGGAAACACCACAAGACACTATTTTGGAGGCTGTTGTTCCAGCAGACACTATTAAAACAGAAACTCCAACTACTGAAGCAAAAAAAGATACCATTAAAAAGGTAGAAGTTGAAAATGAACCAAAAAAAGTAAAATCAGGGAATGCTAAGTTTTTTCCTAGTATTGATAAAGGTAAAAAGATCCTTTGCTATTTTGTTCCTGGATGCGATCATTGCCGTGCTGCAGCAAAAGAATTAACAGAAATGAGAAAGAAAGATGCTACCCTGCCTCCACTTTCTGTTATTTTCATGAATGAAGAAGCCGATTTGATTCCGGATTTCTTTAAAGAAGCAGGCGCTACCTATCCATATACAATTATAGAAGTTATCCCTTTTTGGAATATTTTAGGAAAAGGAAAAGACACTCCTGGAGTTAAATACCTTTGGAATGGAAACGAAATTAAATACTATTGGGGAATTACGGAGGATAAATTTAACGGTGCAGATTTAAATGTGTATCTTCATAAATCATTTGCAGATTTAAAGAAATAATTGATTAATCGATTTAAAATAGTAGTTAAAGAAAAAGCCAAAGCAATTTACAATATAATAATTTGTATTATATTTATTAAGATTGGCATCTTCCTAATAATTACCAAAAGCAATTTGAAAATACTCGATTTACCATTCTATCCAACAATAGGAATTTTGGCGGTGGTAGTAAATTCAGTATTATTATTAAAATGGATTGGCCGTTTTCATAAGCCAACAAAAAATTAAATCTAACTTTTTAAAAAAATAATCATGAAGAAATTATTCTTATTATTCGTTATAACTATGGCTTCCATCTCTTGCAGCAATGCACAAAAAAAAGAATTTTCTAAAAAAGCACTTAAAGGAATTTTAACGAATTCCGACAATAAAGAAGTTACTTTTAAAGAAGTATTAGAAAAATACAAAGGCAAAACCGTGGTGGTAGAAGTTTGGGCTTCGTGGTGCGGAGATTGTGTGGGCGCAATGCCGAAAGTAAAAGAATTGCAAGCGAATAATCCTGAGGTAGCTTATGTTTTTATTTCTATGGATAAAACATTTGACAAATGGAAAGCAGGAATTGAAAAACACCAAATAAAAGGCGATCATTATTGGGTAAATGATATGGATGGCATGAAAGGCGCATTCGGAAAATCAATTGATTTAGATTGGATTCCGAGATATATCGTTATAAATAAAAACGGTTCAATTGTAATTTATCGTGCCATAGAAACCGATTTTGATAAAATAAATACTACTTTAAAAACTTTATAAATGAGAACAAAGATTGTTGCTGGTAACTGGAAAATGAATAAAAACAGTGAAGAAACGGAAGATTTATTGAACGAATTAATTGAAAAATTACCGTTGGATAAAGAAGTTCAAATTGTAGTTGCACCTACATTTGTAAACCTAGCATCTGCTGTAGATCATTTGGAATTTACCAATATTAGTGTTGCTGCACAAAATATGCACCAAGCGGAAAACGGAGCCTATACCGGAGAAATATCTGCAAATATGTTGAAAAGTGTTGGAGTAAATACTGTAATATTAGGGCATTCAGAGCGCCGTGCTATTTTTCATGAAACCAACGCAATGATTGCTAACAAAGTAGATACTGCTTTAAAGCATGACATGACCGTGATTTTTTGTTTTGGAGAAGAGTTGAAAGACCGTCAAAATAACCAACATTTTAATGTGGTTGAAAATCAACTACGAGATGGTTTATTCCATTTAGAAAAAGACGCTTGGGAAGATATCATCCTTGCTTATGAGCCCGTTTGGGCAATAGGTACGGGAGAGACTGCTAGTCCAGAACAAGCACAAGAAATGCATGCGTTTATTAGAGAAACTGTGAGAAAAACTTTTGGAAGTGATGTTGCCGAGGATGTTTCTATCCTTTATGGAGGAAGCGTTAAACCTGACAATGCCAAAGAAATATTTGGAAAACCAGATGTTGACGGAGGATTAATAGGTGGAGCAGCATTGAAAGCCGATGATTTTGTTGCAATTGTAAATGCAATTTAACACTAAAAAAAAATTCTTATTCCCCAATTGATTAAACAGTTGGGGATTTTTTTTATTTATAGAAATTTAAATTCTAAAACTATTCCTGATGGAAAACAAAACTATATATATCAATTTTTTTGACGCTATCGACCCAGTCAAAGTATCTAAGTTTATCCAATTTACTTCGGATGTTATTCAGCAACACAATCCCACAGAACTTTATTTCTTCATTTCTTCCAATGGTGGTGATGTAGATTCAGGATTTGTATTATACAATTTTTTAGTTTCGCTTCAAGGCAAAATGACCATTACCATGCACAATACAGGTACAATTGATTCTATTGCAAATGTAATTTTTGCTAGTGGTCAAAACCGATATGCCGCACCAAATGCCGCTTTTCTATTTCATGGTGTTTCTATGAATTTTGGTGGACCACAAACTAGAACTGCCATAAAAGAAGCCCTTAGCCGTATAGAAGGAATGGAAAACCGCATTGCACAAACCGTGAGTGCCAACTCTAAACTAACTGAAAAAGAATTAACCGCTCTATTTCAGCAAGGAGAAGGAAAAGACGTGAATTTTGCCTTGACCAAAGAAATTATTCAAGAAATTAAAGTTCCTTTAGTGCCACAAGGAGCAATACATATAGCAATCCCGATAGGATAAAAGAATAAAATAAATCTCTAAGGTTTCTTAAAAGCAACAAAAGTTAAACACGAATTGCACGAATGTGAACAAATTTTTATAATTCGAAAGAATTTACACGAATTTAATCTAACTAAGGTAGATTCGTGAAATAAATAAATTTTTGATTTTCGTGTAAATTAGTGCAATTCGTGTAAAAAAATCAATAGGTTATCTTAACCATTTCCCTGTGGTGATTACTGATGCAAAACAATTCACTACTTTTGCAATTCTTAAAATCATAAGCCCCATGAAACTTCTCTATTCCTATATAATTAAACATAAAGTTTTGCTCTTTTTCGCACTACTTATGGCAGCGGTCAACATTTGTTTCAGTTTATCTGATTCTATTATTACAGGAAAATTAATGCAGCATTGTGGTGTTGAAATTGGAAATTTTAAAGGCGATAAAATAGCATTTATCAAAGTCTTAAGTTTTTGGCTCGGACTTTCTCTTGGTGCAGCAATGATTTCGAGAATTACTAAAAACTTTCAGGATTATTTCACCAACATTGTAATTCAACGAACTGGCGCTCAAATGTATACTGACGGAATCAAAAAATCGTTAGACCTACCATTTGAAGATTTTGAAGACCAACGCAGTGGGGAAACTTTAAGCAAATTAACCAAAGTACGTTCGGATTCTGAGAAGTTGATTACATTTTCAATTTCATTGATTTTTCAAACCGTTATTGGATTCATTTTTGTAATTATTTATGTATCCCGAATTGATTATAGAATTTCATTAATTTTTCTAATTACCGCACCAATAATTGCCTTGGTAAGTTCTTATTTGGGTAAAAAAATAAAAGTAGTTTCTCGAAAAATTGTCAATCAAACTAATGCATTGGCAGGATCTACAACGGAAAGTTTGAGAAATATTGAACTAGTTAAAAGTTTAGGTTTAACGTATCAAGAAGAGAAACGTTTGAATTTGAATACCTTTAAAATTCTACAACTAGAATTGGAAAAGATTCGATTTATTAGAAGTTTGAGTTTTATACAAGGAACAACCGTACATTTTTTAAGAACTTCTGTGGTTTTTACTTTGTATTATTTCTTATTTGGCGGTAAAATTATTGTTGGTGATTTACTAACAATGGTGTTTTTTACCTTTTATATATTTGGTCCTTTGCAAGAATTGGGTAATTTTATTATTGCTCTTAATGAGACTAAAGTATCCATGGAAAATTTTAAAATTCTATTGAGTGCTCCCAAAGAATTCCGACCAAAAAATCCAGAACATGTTGGTGGTATTCATTCCTTACTTTTTTCCAATGTGAGTTTTCAACATAAAACTGCCAATTATAAAGCGGTTGATGGAATTAATTTTGAAATCAAGCAAGGAGAAACTGTGGCTTTTGTTGGGCCATCAGGTGCTGGAAAAACAACTTTAGTAAAATTACTTGTTGGATTGTATCCGCCAGAGCAAGGGAAAGTTCTTTATAATGGTATCGAATCCACAAAAATTGATTTATTGGATTTGAGAAAACAATTGGGATTTGTAACACAAGACGCGCAACTTTTTTCAGGAACGATAAGAGAAAATTTATTGTTTGTTAAATCAACCGCAACCGACGAAGAACTTAATGAAGTACTAAAAAAAGCCAGTTGTGAAAAATTACTAAACCGAGCCGAAGACGGATTGAATTCCACTATTGGCGAGGGTGGAATGAAAATTTCGGGAGGAGAAAAACAACGTTTGTCTATTGCGCGTGCTATTTTACGAAATCCGAATTTGCTTATTTTTGACGAAGCAACATCGGCATTAGATTCTATAACCGAAGAAGAAATTAATACTACCATCCGAAATATTTCCGATAGCAATCGAATTACTGTTTTAATTGCACACCGATTATCTACAATTATGCATGCCGACAAAATATTTGTATTGGAGCAAGGAAAAATTATTGAGCAAGGAAAACACGACGATTTGTTGTTAGAAAAAGGCTTGTATTATGCCATGTGGAGACAGCAAATTGGGGAACGAAAAAAGGTCTAGTTATTCGGATAATCCCGAAATACTAATATCCGTAAGAAATAATTTGATTTCTTCTTCCGTTGGTGGATTTGGAATAACATAGGTTACAGCCTCTTCATAGGAAATTCCATTAAAATAACTGAGTTGCATCTTGAATAATTTATCAGAAAACATTTCACCAAATAATTCTTTCGCCTTTTGAGAAATCTCATTAAGTGAATGAAAATCCTTTAAAATAAAATACAAATCCACATAATTTTTCCATTTTGCTCTTCTGCCTAAGGCAAATGCTTTCATTGCAGCAAGCGTTAGCAAATCGGGCATTTTTATTATTCCTTTTATTTCGGAATTTGTAGGCACTTTATGTGGAAACGAAAAAAAGGTGAATTTTACTTCTTTAATATTCAAATTCAATTGTTCGTAATTTTCATAACCAAATTTAAAATTTAGTTTGGAGGCAAATATTTTTTTGTAAATATCATTTTTTCTTAATGCAGAAAGTTTAAATAAATCAAAATCAATAGATTCTCTATGCCCAATATGTAAGGCAATAGCAGTTCCACCAACTAAATAATATTCTCTTTTAAAAAGAGAAATAAAGGTTAGTAGTTCAACTTGATTTTTATTTAAAATATTAAGATGCATATTTACCAACTATTAAACCCATATAATTAAGAATTTCTGGATGGTAGTTCCCAACTTTTCTATCGGTTACATCTTCATAAACTCGCTTTAACTCTTGAAAACCAATGATTTTTATGAGGTCTTTTACATCTTGCCAAGTACCATAATTAAAAATAAATTCCACTAACACCTCATTACTGATGTTAGGAATTGCCTCTTTATTGATGTACCAAAAAAGATGGGAATTTTTAGTTATGAATTCGTCTCTTGTCATTTCATTGGTTTTGAAAAACTTCGCAAACTAAACAAATTGAGCAGTTTAGCGAGTATAAATATACGGAATTTACTTCACAAAATCAACTGCTTTAGCCAATGCTTCTGCAATTCCAGCAACATTTTTCCCTTTTCCAGATGCGAAAAATGGTTGTCCACCTCCGTTACCTTCAATGTATTTTCCTAATTCTTTAATGACCGCATTTGCATTTAAACTTTTGGCAGTAACCAATTCTTTGGCAATATAACAATGAATATTTGGCGCATCATCTTCTACAGAAGCCAAAAACACAAACGAATTTGGTTTGGAACTTCCAATTGCTTGTGCTAAATCTTTAGTAGCACTCATGCTCAAGTCTACCTGTTTTGCTAAAAAGTTAATTCCATTAATTTCTTGAAAATCGGCAGATAAAATAGTTTTCAATCCGTCTATCTTTTCTTTCAATAATTGCTCTAATTGTTTTTTCAATTTGGCATTATCCTCTTGTAAAGAAACTACCGCTTTGATGGTATCTTGAGGATTTTTTAAAGTGGTTGTAATTTCTGCTAAAGTATTTTCTTGATTGGTATAGAAATTTTTCACAGCAGCACCCGTAATAGCTTCAATACGTCGAATTCCTGCTGCAACAGCACCTTCAGAAACTATTTTGAAGTGCCAAATCTCCGCAGTGTTTTTTACATGAATTCCACCACAAAGTTCCATACTTTGTCCAAACTTAATGGCACGAACGCTATCACCATATTTTTCTCCAAATAAAGCCATCGCACCTTCGTCTAACGCTTGCTGAATTGGGATGCTTCTTCTTTCAATTAAAGGCAATTGCTCTTCAATTCTTGCATTAACAAAATCTTCTACTTGCTTAATTTCTTCGTCGGTTACTTTTGCAAAATGCGAAAAGTCGAAACGCAAACGGTCTTGATTAACTAAGGAACCTTTTTGTTCTACATGCGTACCTAAAATGGAGCGCAATGCTTGGTGCATCAAGTGGGTAGCCGAGTGATTTTTAGAAGTCGATGTTCTTAAATCAGTATTTACTTTGGCTACAAAACTAGCAGAAACATTCTCTGGCAGTTGTTTAGCAAAATGCAGAATTAAGTTATTTTCTTTTTTAGTATCTATAATTTCAATGGTTGCATTAGCAGATACTAAGGTTCCTTTATCGCCAACTTGCCCACCACCTTCAGGATAGAAGGGCGTGTTGTCTAAAACTATTTGGTATAAAATTCCGTCTTTTTTAGAATCTACTTTTCGGATGCGAGTTATTTTTACTTCGTTTTCGGTTTGGTCGTAACCTACAAAAGTTTCTACATTTCCAGGAATTAAAACCGACCAATCTTCGGTTGATACTTCGGAGGCAGCACGAGATCGATTTTTTTGCTCTTGCATCGCAGTATTAAATCCAGCTTCGTCTAGTTCTAATCCTTTTTCTCTTAAGATTAAAGCGGTCAAATCGATTGGAAAGCCAAAAGTATCGTACAATTCGAATGCTTTTTCCCCTTGAATTGTTTTCCCGTTGGATTCCAAAATTACTTTGTCTAGCAATTGTAATCCTTGTTCTAAAGTTCGCAAGAAGGATGCTTCTTCTTCTCGAATTACATTGGTAACCAATTGTTGTTGTGCTTTGATTTCTGGGAAGAATTCGCCCATTTGATTCGCCAAAACTTCCACTAATTTATTAATGAATGGTTCTTTGGTATCTAAAAAGGTAAATCCGTAACGAATAGCACGACGTAAAATTCTACGAATTACATAACCCGCACCAGTATTGGATGGCAATTGACCATCTGCAATAGCGAATGCTACAGCACGAACGTGGTCTACCACCACACGAATGGCGATGTTGGTTTTATTT
>CANGCT010000078.1 GCA_947452415.1 Flavobacteriaceae bacterium | reverse complement strand
GGCGCTGCTACAGCACCTTCTTCTTTGGCATAAATAGTTTGGTAACGCTCGGCATCTTCGGGAGTTACTTCGCGATTGATGTATTTTGGAATTGGTGTTTCACCAAGTTCGGTTAATTTATTACGGAACTCTTCGTAAGACCCATCGTAAAGAAAACGCAAAGTTCTTCCGCGAGAAGTAGTGTTGTCAATTACCTCAGCAACTAGAGAATCGTCATCGCCAAAATATAATTTATTCCCGATTCTTATTTTACGTGCTGGATCTACCAATACATCCCAAAGACGTTGTTCGGCATTTAATTCTCTTAACAAGAAAACTTCAATACGAGCACCGGTTTTTTCTTTGTTTCCAAACATACGAGCAGGGAAAACTTTAGTATTGTTCAAAACCATTACATCGCCATCGCCAAAATAATCGATAACATCTTTGAACATTTTGTGTTCTATAGTTCCTTTTTTTCTGTCGATAACCATTAAACGAGATTCGTCGCGGTTTTCTGCCGGAAATTCAGCAAGTAATTCTGTTGGAAGGTTGAATTGAAAATGAGATAATTTCATTTAAAAAGAGTTTAAAAGTTTAAAGTTTAAGGTTTATGGTTGTTTACCATAGACGTTTAAATCTAGTTGGCAAATATACGATTGTGAGATAGGCGTTGTCAAGTGTTTTGCGGTTTATTTTTATTTAAGTTGCTTAGACACTGAGTTGCTTAGGTTCTTAGTTTCTCTTAAAGTTCAGAAATTTGGAAACCAATGGATTTTAAATCGTCCCAAAAGGTTGGATAGGATTTAGAAACTACTTCTGCTTCTTCTATAACTAATGGTGTTTTTAATGCTAATGGTGCAAATGCCATTGCCATGCGGTGGTCTTGGTAGGTTTCGATTTTTGGAATAGTTGAAAACGTTGATATTAAATCTTCTTTTGAAGAGAAAACCACCCCGCCCTTCGGGCACCCCTCCAAGGGAGGGGAATGGAAGGCGGTGGATTGTAAAGTAAGGCTATCGTTGGTGACAGAAATTGAGGCTCCTAGTTTAGTGAGTTCGGTTTTTAGTGCTTCAAGACGGTCGGTTTCTTTAATTTTTAAGGTGTGTAAACCTGTTAAATGGCAGCCAATTCCTAATCCGAAACAAGTAACGGCAATGGTTTGGGCGATGTCGGGGGAGTTGTTTAGGTTGTAGGTTGTGGGTTGTAGGTTGTAGGCAAACCTCTCCCCGACCCTCTCCAAAGGTGAGGGAGACGATGCGGATATAGAGGGTTGGAAATTATCTGTTTTATGTTTTTTTAATGTAACGGAATTATTGCTTTTGAAAATTGTTTCTACTCCGAAGTCTTTATAAATTTCTACTAGGGCGGCATCGCCTTGTAAACTATTTTGTTTATAACTGGACAAGGTTATTTGGGTACCAATTTCGGATAGGGCAACAATAGAATAATAATAGGATGCCGAAGACCAATCGGATTCGATAAGCCCCCTAACCCCCGAAGGGGGAATTGATGCTAAATGCCTTACCTTGATGGTATTATTTTCAAAAGAAGTTGTTACTCCTATTTCGTTTAGCAATGCCAATGTCATTTGAATATAAGGAATAGAAGTTATTGCACCTTCAAGGGTTAATTCTAATCCGTTTTCGAGTTTTGGTGCGATTAATAATAATGCCGAAATGTATTGGCTACTCACATTTGCCGCAAGGGAAACTTTGCTTTGGGTTAGTTTCTTTCCTGTTATTTTTATTGGTGGATAGCCTTCGTTTTCTGTATAGGTTATTTCTGCTCCGAGTTGTTTTAAGGCATCTACTAAAATTTTAATAGGGCGTTCTTTCATTCGGGAGGAACCTGTTAAAATAACTTCGCTTCCTTCTTGTATAGCAAAATAGGCAGTTAGAAAACGCATAGCAGTTCCGGCGTGGTGGATGTTTATAGGTTGTAGGTTGTGGGTTGTAGGTTTTAGGTTTAGTGCCTCCATCATTACTTCGGAGTCATCCGAATTGGAAGTGTTTTCTAAAACAAGGTTTGGATATAAGGCTTGCAACAACAACAATCTATTGGTTTCCGATTTGGAGCCAGTGATTGAGATGGTTGCTTGTTGCTTGTTAATTGTTGATTTTTGAAGTCTTAAATCCAATTTTCTAAAGTCTTAATTCTTAATACTATTATCTTAATACTACTTTAATTTTTCATTATTTTGATGCCGATCGTGGTCGCGATTGGTTTTCAAATCTAGTTTTTTGTCGAAGGCGGATTGAAGGTCTATTCCGGTTTGGTTTGCTAGACACAATACTACAAAAACCACATCGGCAAGTTCTTCGCCAAGGTCTTTATTTTTATCGGATTCTTTCTCGGATTGTTCGCCATAACGTCTTGCTATGATTCGGGCTACTTCGCCTACTTCTTCTGTAAGTTGCGCCATATTAGTAAGTTCGTTAAAATAACGAACACCATGGTTTTTTATCCAGTTGTCTACTTCGAGTTGGGAGTTTTTTAGGTTCATTTATATCTTTTTTAAAACTATTTTTTCTGATTCTTTTTGGGTAACCACTTTAAAAAACTCTTTTAAAGTACCGTAATCTTCTGCAGGAATAATGGAAGTATTAACACTTAAAACAACAACTATTTGCACTTGTTCGTTAACGATAGAGGTTGTAAAACTAAAATTTCCATATCCTTTATCCATGACAATAGAAATTGGCTCTGGCATGCTTTCTACCTGATAACCATCGGGTAAAGAAATACTTATAACATATTTGGCTTTATTAGGAAATGAAAAATCTATTGGAAATTCTCTTGTTTCTTGTTTAAAAGGGTTTTCAGTATTTTCCAAATGCAATAGTGGTGAAACATACAATTTATTCCCAATAATTTCAGTTGAATTAGTATTTTTAAATGAATATTTTTCTATAACAGATTCCTCCAAATTGGAATCAATAGTCAAATTATAATCTTCTACCTCAAGGCCTCTATGATTTTTTTCTATTTTTTCTACTATAGCGTCATTAGGCAATCCAGCATAATTTTCTCTAAATCGCAAGGCGCTATAATCTAAATATTGCTCTCTTACTTTTCCGGTTACTTTTCCCGTTGCATCTAAAGTTGCTAAAACATTTACCACATCTTGTGAGATGGTTTCGGGCATTAAATTCACCATATCAGAAGTACCATCTTTTCGAATTATTCTACCATACCAATTTAAATCACGCAAAGGTAAAATATCCGGTAGGGCATTTTTGCTGGTTGCGTCTAACAGAACCATTTTATCATCTACCATTACAGCGGCAATAACCATATTAAATGCTGATCTACTTGGGTAAAGTGCAATGCCATTCGCTCGTGTGCTTATCAATATTGGATTGGCATCTAAATTGGCATAGCGCAACATAGAAACTAACATTAAATTGATATCACCCGTATTACCAGTTTTATCTTGGTAGGCTTTTTTAACCCCTTCGTCACAAGCGTAACTGTAATATTTATTCCATGCCATTCTCGATTGCACAAATTTAAAAATAGTCTCTATTTTTTCTTCATTGGTAGTTAGTCCTTGAAGTAAGGTTTTGAGATCCTCTTCGTAGTAATTATTTTTATCCAGTTGAGGGCCAAAATCATCATTTTCGTAAATGTTTTTAGTCACATCTTCCCAAGTGGAAGAAAATCCAACAAAAGCCTTTTGAGGCATTTGGGTTCCAGAATGTTCTAATATAACGGTTGGAGTATAATTATCCATATTATTAACAAAAGATTCCTCTTTAATTGCTGGCAAATTTTCCAATTTATAAACGGTCCGATTGTCGGTATAATTAATGTTTTCTACATCATGTTGGTATCCGTTTTCAACTTGCCCATGTGTCAAATATTTTTCATCCAAACGTATTGTTTTACTTAATTTATCTTGCGTTTCAAGTGGATATATAGCGCCTTTTCGATGCACATTATAAAAGAAATATTCTGGAATATCGGTGGTGTATTCTGAAAAATTTACAGGGATAGTTTTCTGAAATTTCCATTCGGGAAAATTGGAAATAAAAGGAGAATAAATAGTATATTTTAATTCAATTATAGAACCTACTTTTACATTTGGCATGGTCATTTTACGCAATCCCCAATACTTATTTTTTTGTTCTGAAAATTCATTTTCGCTTTTCGCTTTTGTTTTTTCTATTTGACCATTAACCAAATTATAAGTTATTGCTTTTGAAAAAGTAACGGACTCCCTATTGTTGCCTCCAATATAAAACGGAACCACAGTATTTGCCCATTCATAACCTCCTTTTTTATAAATTTTCAACTTCATCTCTACTTCGGTAACAATAGAAAATCCCTCATTTTGTTTGTATTCAAAATAGGTCTTGCCTCTGTTAAAAAGAAATGCTGCCACTGCAGAAGAATCTTTAGGATCCATTTTCTCTTTAAGTTCGTCAATAGTAACATTGCCAAGTTCTTTTTTTTGGGCTTGAACGGTTGTAATAATTGCAATAAATAAGACTATTAAAAGGGTGATTTTTTTCATAAGTATTAAATTTTGGTCAAAACAATTTTCGAATTGTCTGCTTTTGCTATTTGTTCTCTAAATTTTCTATAATTTTCATATTCTTCTTTTTCATAATATCCTTTGGTGGCAAGGAAAGAACGTTTATATAAAAGTTTGTTTGGACTTAACACCACCAATTCCATTTTGTAAGTTCCAAATTTATCTTTTAATTCCAAATTATCGGGTTTGGCTTCCAATTTAAATCCTTCTGGAAGCGTTACTTCTATTTCATCTTCATCATAATATCCTCTTGAAATTTCAAATGGATTTTTTCTGGTGCGATACCGTTGCGGTATAGAGGCATTTTGATTGAATACATTAATTGGCACCATCATCACCCCAGCATTGCTTTTGCCATAACCTAAGGCAGAAATTTGTAAATCTTCAGTAAATTCAACTTCATCCTTACTATTATTGAATTTTATTTTATTCATTTTTAAATTATTAATCCAATAAAAATGAGATTTATAATAGTCGTCAATATCTTCTTTAGATTTTTTCTCAAGAGCATAAATATCGTCGTATTGAACTCCATTTGACTTAATAGTTACTCCTCCAGAAATAGTTCCATCTAAATCTATAGCATAACTCCCTTTAGAAATTTGCGAACTCTTTTTTTCGTTGTATTCGTTAGTTTTTATGATTTCTCCTCCGTCGGAAGTAACTTTAAGAGCAAATCTATCATCAGTAAAATCTCCTTGAAAACCAAAAGGCAAAGTTTGACTGGTGCATTCCAAAAAGAGGTTATTATCTTTGGTTGGAAGCGTTAATACCGCATGGTTTCCTTGCATCGCAACAAAATCTTGCTTGAAATCTCTTTTACTGTTACTTCCGAAAATCAGAACATAATACGCATCTACTCCAACTGTTTTAAGCAAAGCGCGAGTGTAGTTAGAAAGTGCTTTACAGTCGCCATAACCCAATCTATCTACATCTTTGGCCAGCATGGGTTTCCAACCCCCAATTCCCAATTGAATACTAACATAGCGGGTTTTATCTTGCATGAATTGGTATACAATTTTAGCCTTTTTTAAAGGATCAGTTTCGGTACCTACTAATGCTTTTATTTTAATTTTGGTTTCATCGGATAATTCTTCGGTTCCTGATAATAAAGCGTTATATACCCAAGCACCATATTCTTTCCAAGTTTTGGCACTTCCTTCAACTCCTTCCAAATAAAATTTTTCTAATCCAAATTTGACTTCAGGCCAAAACTTACTAGGCGAAGGCGAGTATTCCTCTTGTTTTTCGGCCACTAAATTTTCTACAGAAAAAGTAATAACACCCTCTTTTTCAATCTTATTAATCGTGCGCCCAGCAAAATTATATTCTTTGTATTTAAACCCTAAATCGGGAGGATATTGAATGGTGAATTCTGATTTTTGAACACTTTCCAAATAATCATCTATCGGGCTCCAACCCGGAATAAAAGCAGTATTTGGACTCTTGGTTTCGCTAGTGAAAACTACTGTAAAAGGATAATCAGTTGGAGTATAATCTAAAAAAAGAACTCTTTCATTAGAAATAGAAAATCCATCGGAAATACTTTGGTCTTTAAAATCTTTTCGTTTAATCTTTTTAATTTCATTGCCAAAAGCATTGTAAATAGTGGCTTCTATAGCATTTACTTTATCCGAATCACCATAATATTCTTTCGCATCAATATTAGCAATCCCTTTAGAATTAAGGACTGTAATTACTTTGGTAGTGTTTTCTACAAATGATTTTTGGGAATTAATGGTAATATTAATAGATTGGTATCGGATGATGCTATTGGCATTTTCTTTTAAATTTTCAGGAATAGTTACTACCGAATAATTTATACTTTGCGCAGAAACTAAATTACAAAAAAGAATAATAAAAATAAGTTGAAATTTACAACGCATCTTGGAAGTATTTATTCAAAAATACTATTTTTTTTTAATCTACGAACTTTTATTCTTTATTTTTAGTATCCATTACTATAGTTACAGGGCCATCGTTTAAAAGTAAAACTTTCATGTCGGCACCAAACTGTCCTGTTTGCACTTTTTTATCTATTTCAATTTCCATCTGAGAAATAAATTTCTCATAAAGAGGAATTGCAATTTCTGATTTTGCGGCTTTCATATAGGAAGGGCGGTTGCCTTTTTTAGTGGAAGCATGAAGGGTGAATTGACTAACAACAATAATATCTCCATTGATGTCTTTTACAGAAAAATTCATGATGCTGTTTCCTACTCCCTCTCCTTCGGGGAGGGCTGGGGAGGGGTTGGCAAAAATTCGGAGGTTTGCAATTTTAGAAATCAGCCAAAGGATATCTTCTTGCGTATCGGCATCTTCAATTCCAACTAGAACTAGTAACCCTTTTTGAATTTCGGCTACTATTTTAGAATCGATAGTTACAGATGCTTGAGAAACTCTTTGGATTACGGCTTTCATTATATATGATAAAAGTTCAATTTTTTTAATTTATCAATTAAAGAATTTCTAAATTTCATATAAGAACTTAATTTTTCTAATTCAGACAATTCAACTTGTTTCCCGATAATTTGATATAAATCAGAAATATCCAAACCTCTTCTTCGCTTCCTTCTTGTCTCATCTTCTTTAGACAATCTAATTATTTCTTCAATAATAGCTTTAGGATTATTCAACCTTTCTGGATTTAAGTGAATTCCTAACTCAGCATCAGTTTTATCAATACCTATCTCACTTTTTAAAAGTTGTTTATCTGCAATCATCCAAGACTCGGTCATTTGAATTGGCACAATTGGGATCATTTCTTTACAATATAACTCTTCATCTTCATTTAAGAGTTTATTTTGTGCGGGAATTATTTTTGTTTGAAAAATTAAATCATCCGATGCTGAATCAGAATCTGTATGAACAAATAAAAACAAAATCCCATATTTATCAAAAGCAACTTTTGACGCTTCTAATACTTGTTCATCAAAGCTTAACCCTGTTTTATCAATACTAATGACTTCTACCATTGTTTCAATATCCCCTTTACAATCAATAGCAACTTCTTCGAGTGTTCGTTCAACTACACTTGATAAAAATCTGACATCAGTTGTTCCTTCAGTAAAAAGACCAGCAAGTATAAAATTACTCATATTTATTATAAAATTGAATCTTCAAATTCAGCAGTTTGCAAATAATCTTTAACTATTGCTAAAGTTAATTTTCTTTCTTGCTCTAAAAATGGCAAACTTAATTGTAGTAAAGTATCATCTTTTACTACGCGACTAATTTTGGTCGAATTTATTTTCAATCTTTTTTCATTAATATTTGAAATTGAAGTTCTCATTTGAGCATACCAAATACTTACATTTTTATCATATTTCCATTTCAACATATTTCCAACTAAAACAGGAGAGTGAGTATTAACAATAACTTGACGTAAAGGAATTCCAACCTCGTTAAAATCTGCACTTAAATCTTTTAGCAATTCTGTCATTGCTTTAATTCTAAAAGGATGAATACCATTTTCAGGTTCTTCAAAACACAACAATCCAGTATGTTTTTCATCAAATTCTAAAATACATAAAGCTAAAATCCTTAAAGTTCCTTCCGATAATACTCTTGATGAAAATTCTTTTTTATCAACATCTTTGAGTTTGATTAAATATTGTTTATTTTCATTATCATCAATAACATCGACTTCAACAAAATTGGGTAAAAAATCATTTAATTTTCTAGAAATATCTTTTAGTGAATATTTATCTGTTTGTTTTATTCTAAACAATGCTGCTGCTAAATTTTTCCCGCTAACTGAAATGGTATCTTCTCCGTTGTTTTTACTAGTTGCTTTACGCAAATCATCAGGGTTAAGTTGTAAAAACTTCCAACTTTTCATTTCCTCTTTTGCAGCTAAAACATGAGGGAAGTCTATTGTATCAAAACTACTTAAAACAGTTCTCGTGGCATTACTCAATGGAAATCTTCTTTTATTACCTGTAGTTCCATCTTGGGGAACTTGAATTATGTCCAAACTATTTTCATTAACAGTCTCAATATATGGAATTCCTCTTTTTCCTGTTCCTACTTTAGGTCTCCAAAATTCTAAAGTTTTTTTTGGAATAATTCCTGTAACCCATACATCTTCTTGATGATTTAATTTTGAAAGATTTTCTTTTGACACTGCTAAATCTTGAATCCCAGAAGAATTAGTTATTCTTTTAATTGACAGCTCATATCTTAATCTAGTATATTTAAGCTTTGCTTCATTTCCCCAAGCATCTTTTACGTTCTTATTAACCAACATTTCTACAACAAATTCCATTTCAGAGGCATAATTATCATCACCATATTGTGTAAATAATTCTATAAACTCACCTCTTTGTTCACTGAATGCTCTTTTTAAATTATCAGTTTCTGCTAATCTTGAAATTAATGTTAATGCATCAAATAAATTGCTTTTCCCAGATGCGTTTGCGCCTGCTATAACTGTAAAAGGTGTAAACTCCATCTCAAAGTTATGAAAAGATTTAAAACCATTTATTTTTAGATAGGTAATCATGATATTGAAATTATTTATTCAAAAATATTATAATTTATTTATTATTAAACGATTATTTTGAAATTTCTACTTATTCCTAGTCTCGTCGCTTGCAATTCTATCGTCATTATAAATATCGGTGCGGTAATTTTCGTCATCGCCTTCAAGGATTTTTAAATAACTATTGTAACGGGTCCAAGATATTTTATCTTCTTCTAATGCTTTTTTGATAGCGCAGTGTGGCTCTTCTTTGTGTAAACAATTATTGAATTTGCATTGGTCTTTTAATTTGAAAAACTCCGGGAAATAGCCACTTATTTCTTCTTTTTCCATATCTACAATTCCAAAACCTTTGATCCCTGGGGTGTCTATGATTTTGGCTCCAAACGACAAATCGTACATTTCGGCAAAAGTGGTGGTATGTTGTCCTTGTTTACTTTGTTCGGATATGGTTTTAGTTTTTAGATGCAAACTAGGCTCTAAAGCATTTACCAAAGTAGATTTTCCTACTCCCGAATGTCCAGAAAACATAGTGATTTTATCCTTCATTATTTCTTTTAATTCTTCTACTCCTTTATTTTCTGTAGAAGAAACTCTAAGACATTGGTAGCCAATTTCCTGATAAACGTGTTGCATGTACAACTGTTCGTCTAGGGTTGCCCCTCCAAGGGTGTCTATTTTATTGAAAACCAAGATCGTGGTAATACCATAAGCCTCTGCCGTAACCAAAAACCGATCTATAAAATTAAAAGTTGTTGGGGGATTGTCTATCGTAATTAAAAGAAAAACATAATCTAAATTGGATGCGATAATGTGCATTTGATGCGACAAGTTTACCGATTTCCTTACGATATAATTTTTTCTGTCGTGAATATGGTAGATGGTTCCTGTGGTCACATCGGAAGTTTCGTCTAATTCATAATCTACCAAATCGCCAACCGCAATTGGGTTGGTACTCTTGATGCCTTTAATTCGGAATTTTCCTTTGATACGACATTCCATAAAAACGCCTTCCTCCGATTTCACGGTGTACCAACTTCCAGTAGATTTATAAACAAGTCCGGTCATATTTAATTATGAATTGAAAATTAAGAATTACGAGCAACAAAATTACAACTAATTTACAATACAAAATTCGTAATTTGAAATTCGTAATTTATAATTGATTAAATATTTTCTCTTGGTGGGTAATGCTTTCTTGGTGGATTGCTTTAAAAAATTGTACGATAAATTCTTCGCTCAATCCTTTTTGGCTTCCATCGGCAATCATTTTATCTAAAACTTCGTTCCAACGTTTGTTTTGTAAAACAGCAACGTTTTTCTCTTTTTTCAAAGCACCAATACTAGCAGCAACTTTCATTCTTTTGCCAATTACCTCTAATAATTTAGTATCAAATTCGTCAATTTTTCCTCGAAGTTGGTTCAATCGTTGCTGGTAATCATCGGTTGCATCCGTTTCATTTCGGATGGTTAAATCGGAAATTATTTTCTTTAATTGGGTTGGAGTTACTTGTTGTGCAGCATCGCTCCAAGCATTGTCTGGATCAATATGGGTTTCGATAATCATTCCATCGTAATTCAAATCCAATGCTTCTTGCGTTACTTGAAAAATCATATCGCGATTTCCGGTAATGTGCGATGGATCAATAATTAAAGGTAAATCTGGGAATTTATGTTGGAAATCAATTGCAATTTGCCATTCGGGATTGTTTCTGTATTTAGTTTTTTCATAGGTAGAAAACCCTCTGTGGATGATTCCTAATTTTTTGATTCCGGCATTATACAAACGTTCTACACCACCAATCCATAGCGCTAAATCTGGGTTTACGGGGTTTTTTACCAAAACAATTTTATCGGTATTTTGCAACGCATCGGCAATTTCTTGCACGGCAAATGGGTTCACCGTGGTTCTTGCACCTATCCATAACACATCAATATCGTGTTCTAAAGCCAATTTCACGTGAGCCGCATTGGCAACTTCTACAGCCATAAGCAAGCCAGTTTCGGCTTTGGCTTTTTGCAACCATTTCAATCCGATTTCACCAACGCCTTCAAATCCTCCCGGACGCGTTCTTGGTTTCCAAATCCCAGCACGAAAAATGGACACTTTAGAATCTTTCAATTCGTGTGCAATTTTCAATACTTGTTCTTCGGTTTCAGCACTGCAAGGCCCTGCAATCACTATTGGATGTGGCAAATGGAAATCATTTAACCAAGTTCGCATTTCTTTATTGTTTTCCATGTTTTTTTTTAGGTTGTGGGTTGTAGGTTGTAGGTTGTAGGCTGTAAGAAAAGTGATAATACTTTTTCCTACCACCTAAGACCTACTGCCTAAGACCTATTTTAAAATCTCTTTAATTCTATTCGTGTTTTGCATTTCGTGGAATACTTCTTCGTATTTATCATTTTCTAATAATTCTTTGAAATTGGTTAAATTCAAAATATATTCTTCTAATGCGTTTACCACTTCATTTTTATTTTGTCTAAAAATAGGCGTCCACATTGCTGGGGAACTTTTGGCTAAACGAACCGTACTTTCAAATCCAGAGCCTGCCATATCAAAAATATCTTGTTCGTCTTTTTCTTTTTCGATGACAGTTTTCCCTAACATAAACGAACTTATGTGCGACAAATGCGAAACATAAGCAATGTGTTTGTCGTGCGATTTTGGATCCATATAGCGAATTCGCATTCCTATTTTATGAAATAAATCCAATGCTTTTTCCTGCAATTTGAAGGTTGTTTTTTCAACTTCACATAGGATATTTGTTTTTCCTTCAAATAATCCTTTGACTGCTGCCTTCGGACCTGAAAATTCGGTTCCTGCAATAGGATGGCATGCTAAAAAATTCCTTCTGTTTTTGTGCTTTTCGATTGCCTCACAAATTGGGAATTTGGTAGATCCTACATCAAAAACCAAAGTTTGCTCTCCTATTTTATCTAAAATTTGAGGCAAAATTACTAAACCAATATCAACTGGCACAGAAACAAGTACCAAATCTGCGTTAATTAAATCGTTTTCCGTTGCTTTTTGGTCGATAATTCCAAGTTGTAAGGCTTCTTCGAGATGTTTTTCATTGGCATCTATCCCGAAAATTGTGGCGTTATCATAAATACCTTTCATGTCTAATGCCATGGAACCGCCTATTAATCCTATTCCGATAATAATTACATTCATTTTTTAAGGTTGTAGGTTGTAGGTTTTGGGTTGTAGGTTAAGAAACCTACAACTTATAACCTACAACAATTAACAAAATCTATTTATTGCTTCTAAAATCTTTTCTTCTTTTACACACAAGGAAAACCGAATATATCCTTCTCCGTTACTCCCAAAAATGGTTCCTGGTGTTAGGAAAATATGCTTTTCCAACAATAATTTATCTATGAATTCTTCCGATTGGATTCCGATAGGAAGTTTTGCCCAAACGAACAATCCAACCGAATTTCTATCGAAAGTGCAATTCATTTTTTCGGCCAATTGAAAGATTAAATTACGTCTTTTGGAATAAACTACGTTTTGATTTTCAAACCAATCTTTGCCCAATTTTAATGCTTCGATTGCTCCTTTTTGAATTCCGTAAAACATGCCGCTGTCCATATTGCTTTTTACTTTTAGAATGGCATCTATAAAAGTTGCATTTCCAGAAACCATGCCCACGCGCCATCCTGCCATATTGTAGGTTTTGCTCAGGGAATTTAATTCTAATGCAATTTCTTTTGCTCCATCAATTTGTAAAATTGACAACGGATTTTGGTTCAAAATAAAACTATACGGATTGTCATTTACAATTAAAATGTGATGTTTCTTTCCGAAATCAATTAGTTTTTGATACAACTCCAAAGTTCCGTTGGCACCTGTTGGCATGTGCGGATAAGAAACCCACATCAACTTCACTTTGGATAAATCTAATGCTTCTAGTTTTTCAAAATCGGGTTGCCAATTAGTGTCTTCTTTTAAATCATAGTAAACTGCTTTGGCTTGCACCAATTCGGTTACCGAAGCATACGTTGGATATCCCGGATTTGGAATCAAAACTTCGTCGCCTTCGTTTAAAAAAGCCAAAGAAATGTGCAT
>CANGCT010000077.1 GCA_947452415.1 Flavobacteriaceae bacterium | reverse complement strand
TTTCAAATATCTAAAAGTAATACATTTGCATTCTTTTAATAAAATTTTATGAGTTCGCATAGTCATCAGAATCTTCACAGCAAGCTTACGGCAGCAGGATTATTAATTACATTAGGAATTATTTATGGGGATATTGGAACTTCTCCTTTATATGTAATGAATTCCATAATTGGAAATAGTATTATTTCTAAAGAATTAATTTTAGGAGGTCTATCTTGTATCTTTTGGACGTTAACTTTACAAACCACCTTAAAGTATGTAATTATTACCTTAAGTGCCGACAATCATGGTGAAGGAGGGATTTTTGCTCTTTATGCTTTGGTTAAAAGAACTAAAATTCAATGGCTTATTGTTCCTGCAATTATTGGAGGAAGTGCCTTACTTGCCGATGGAATTATCACCCCCCCTATTTCGGTTTCTTCTGCTGTAGAAGGATTACGAATTTTTAAACCAGATATCCCTACAGTTCCTATTGTTATTGCAATTCTGTTTGTATTGTTTACTATTCAGCAATTTGGAACTAAATTAGTTGGGAAATTCTTTGCTCCCATGATGTTAATTTGGTTTTCTATGTTAGCCGTTTTAGGTGTTATTCAAATAGGTACTAATTTAGAAGTTTTCAAAGCATTAAACCCTTATTATGCATATCATTTATTGACTAGTGATGTTAGCAACCAAGGATTCTTTATATTAGGTGCTGTGTTTTTATGTACCACTGGTGCAGAAGCATTATACTCGGATATGGGCCACTGTGGTAGAAAAAACATACGTATTAGTTGGGCTTTTGTAAAAACAACCTTAGTTTTAAATTACTTCGGTCAAGGTGCTTTTTTATTATTACATGCTGGAAAAAAACTATCCGAACTTGGAGCAAATAATACCAATCCGTTTTATTTAATCATGGCCGAATGGTTTAAACCTGTTGGAATTGTTGTAGCAACTCTTGCTGCAGTAATTGCTTCACAAGCCTTAATAAGCGGTTCTTTTACCTTGATAAATGAAGCCATGAGATTGAATTTCTGGCCAAAAGTTAAAATTAAATTCCCCACCGATGTTAAAGGGCAATTATATATCCCATCCATCAACTGGTTGTTGTTTTTTGGATGTGTTGGCATTGTTTGGCATTTTCAAGAATCCAGTAATATGGAGCATGCTTATGGTTTGGCTATTATACTATGTATGATAATGACCACCATACTGCTTAATTTTTATTTGATAATGAAAAGGGTAAAATGGTATTTTATTGCACCTTTAATCTTGCTTTACTTAGTTATCGAATTTAGTTTTTTGGCTGCCAACATTACTAAGTTTATGGATGGTGGTTATGTAACCTTATTCATTGCTTCTGTCTTAATAGGAATTATGTCTACGTGGTATTTGGCTAAGAAAATTAGCAAAAATTACACTAAAATGGTTAAGATTGATTCCTATAAAAAAGTGTTAGCCGAATTAAGTTTGGATTTATCCATTCCAAAATATGCAACTCATTTAGTATATATGACCAATTCTAATAGAGTAGATGAAATAGAAGAAAAAGTAATGTATTCTATTCTTCAAAAACGACCAAAAAGAGCCGATTTATACTGGTTTATTCACGTAAATATTTTAAGCGAGCCCTACAAAAAAGAATATAAAGTAACCGAAGTTATTAAAGACGATTTGTACCGAGTGGATTTCTACCTCGGATTTAGAGAACCTACCAAAATCAACTTAATGTTTAAAGAAGTTATTAAAGATATGGTTAGTAAAGGCGAAATGGATATTACTAGTCGTTATGAATCTTTAAATAAAAATAATATTATTGGAGACTTTAAATTTGTGCTTTCTGAAAAATTCCTTTCTAACGATAGCGATTTAACTTTCTTTGAAAACATCGTTATGAATGCTTATTTCTTTATGAAAAAATTCAGTTTATCCGAAGAAAAAGGATTCGGATTGGATAGTAGTTCTGTTAAAGTAGAACAATTTCCTATGGTGTTGCATCCACCAGAAATTATTAACATGAGACGATTAGAATCTCACGATCATTAATATATAAATATTTTAGCATAAAAAAAGCAAGATTCTGAATTTAGAATCTTGCTTTTTTTTTAGTTAGAAAAGTTTATAATTAAATTTTTATAAACTTTTTAAATGCTACTTCATTACTGTCATTACTAATTTTAATAATGTAATTTCCATTAGTCAAACTTTCGGTATTTATATTTTCATTAAAAACAGACTTACCTTTAGTTATAATTCTACCGGTAATATCTATAATTTGATAATCAAAATTTCCATCAGCATTTGCTTTATTTTGAATAGTAATAAAATTTTTACTTGGATTTGGAGCAATAGAAGTTGTAGATTCCAAATTTCCAAAGGCAGCATTACTTAGAGGATCGCAATCGTCTTGTAAAACGTCTAAAGGAACATTTAACCAATCACTTGTTTGTAATACCCACGTAGTACCATCAAATTTAAAACCTAGTCTTTTACTAGGTACAACAACTTGTCCAGTTACTGCATCAACCCCTACTCTTGAAGAAACAGTTATCCATGTTCCTGTAGGAACGGGATCATAGTTAGGTAATAGTATTTTTGCGATTTTTAGATCTGTGTAAAGTAAATCAACATTAGTACCCTGAGACAATTCTCTATAATTATTAGTATCAATGAGAACAGGTAATTCAATAGGATTGTTGGCGTTAAAGGAATTACTAAAATGTGGAATCTGATCTGCTCGTGAGGAAGAAACTAAATAAGTACCATTACAAACTACAGTGGGTGCAATAGTAGTAAAGGCTCCGAGAGTAATAGCTCCTTCATAAACATATTGATTATCATAAAGTTTGACAGAGCCATACAAAGAACTAAGAAAAGTATCAAAACTGTTAGTACCTAGTACATCACCACTTGAAGTACCATTTCGTAGTACAAAAAACTCAACTTCTGTGTAAGTTTCTGCTTGTGTAATTCTTTTTAAAACCTGTTGAGAAAATCCTAAACTAGAGAATAGGATGCAAAAAAATAATGTTTTTTTCATAATAAATAAATTAAAAATTAATAGTTGTTAGCCATTATTTTAGTAGATTTAATTTAAATATTTGGGGTATTCTATTCTAAAACAATTAGGTATAAAATAGAATTGCAAAATTATATATTTTTTTAAAATGTGAAATAAATTTCGTAAAAAAATTGCAAATTAAATATTCACTATTGAATTAACCCATATTGTATCAAGGTTTTTAAGAATACTTCTTAAGTTTCTATAAAAAAGCAATATCTTTGCAGGCTGATTCGAGGACAAAGTCCAGATCGAACGAAGTTATTTTTTTATACCATGAGATTACACCGAAATTTAGTTTATACTACAATTGATTCCCTAAATGCTATTTTTAACGAAAGTGAATACGCTGATAAAGTCGTAGCACGCGCTTTGAAAAAAGACAAACGTTGGGGAAGTTCTGACAGGAAATTTGTTGCCGAAACCATCTACGAAGTAGTTCGTTGGAAGCGACTTTATGCTGAAATTGCCGAAGTTAAAGAGCCTTACAATCGTGAAGATATTTGGAGAATGTTTGCCGTATGGGCAGTGTTACGTGGCTACCCTATTCCAGATTGGAGACAATTGGAAGGAACACCAGAACGTAAAATTAAAGGGCGATTTGACGAATTATCCAAAGTTAGAAAAATGCGTGAATCCATTCCAGATTGGATGGATGAACTAGGTGCAAAAGAATTAGGGGAAGAACTTTGGACCAAAGAAATTGCGGCGCAAAACAAGCAAGCACAGGTAATATTAAGAGTAAATACTTTAAATACTACAAGAGAAAAATTGCATGCCATTTTAATGGATTTGAATATCGAAACCGAATTCTTACCTAACCAACCGGATGCTTTAGTGCTTAAAGAACGTGCTAATGTGTTTATGACCGATGCTTTTAAACAAGGATTGTTTGAAGTACAAGATGCTTCTTCGCAATTGGTTGCTGCATTTCTTGATGTACAACCTGGAATGCGAGTAGTAGATACTTGTGCTGGTGCTGGCGGAAAAACCTTGCACATGGCATCCTTAATGCAAAATAAGGGGCAGTTAATTGCAATGGATTTATATGAAAGTAAATTAAAACAATTAAAACTTCGTGCCAAAAGAAATGGTGCTTTTAATATTGAATATCGAATAATCGACTCTACGAAAGTTATTAAAAAACTGTATGAAAAAGCCGATAGAGTTTTAATTGATGCGCCTTGTAGCGGATTGGGAGTTCTAAAAAGAAACCCCGATGCTAAATGGAAATTACAACCGGAATTTATTGACAACATCCGAAAAATCCAATCGGAAGTTTTAGAAAGTTATTCTAAAATTGTAAAGCCAGGTGGTAAATTAGTGTATGCTACTTGCTCTATTCTTCCTTCAGAAAATCAAGAACAAATTAAGAAATTCTTGAATACCGAAATTGGAAAAAGTTTTACCTTTATTAAAGATTCCAAAGTATTGGCATCCCAATCGGGTTTTGACGGGTTTTATATGGCATTATTAGAACGCAAATTATAAAAGAACATGAGAAAAATATATTCATTACTTTTAATTTTATCGATAACTTTTGGTTTTGCTCAAATTCCAAATGGGTATTATGATACTGCTACAGGTACTGGTTTTACTTTAAAGACACAATTATTTAACAAAATAAATCCACATACTACCTTAGTTTATGGTTCTGGCTTGTGGAATTTATATTCAACTTCCGATGTAAGACCTGATGGTTTTGTTTGGGATATTTATTCTACCTGTAATTTTATTTTTGGAACAGTGGCAAATGGTGGCAATCAGGACGATGGACTTTTAGGAACCATAGAATGCCAACGATTTAACAAAGAACATACTTTCCCTAAAAGTTGGTTTGGTGGAGTTTCTGGCACCCAAATGTATTCGGATGCATTTCATGTGATGCCTGCCGATAAAAAAGATAATGGTATGCGAGGAAGTTTAGCCTATGGAATGGTTGGAACAGCAACCTATACTACTAGTAACGGTAGTAAAATTGGCGATTGTATTACACCAAATTACCCTTCTACTTTAAAAGTTTTTGAACCAGCCGATGAATTTAAAGGAGATATTGCTCGTAATTATTTTTACATGGCAACTTGTTATGAAAATGTAATTGGTAGTTGGCAAACTTTGGATGCTAATGGCGATACCGCATTAGATGGAACTAATGACAATGTTTTTGAGCCATGGTTTTTAAATCAGTTATTGATTTGGAATAATCAAGACCCAGTTAGCCAAAAAGAAATCAACAGAAACAATGCGATTTATGCAGCCCAAGGAAATAGAAATCCGTTTATTGACCATCCAGAATATGTATGTCAAATTTGGATAAATGCTTGTAATAACATGAGTACAACCTCTATAGAAAGTGCTTCTATAGCAGTTTTTCCAAATCCTAGTACCGATCATAAAGTTACTATTAATACTACTCTTGCAATAGATTCTATTCAATTATACAACCTTAATGGTCAGTTACTTTTAGAAGTAAAAAGTCCAGCATTTAACAATAATTCCTATACCTTAGAGAATTTACCTCAAGGGTTTTACTTCCTTAAATTAAGTTCTAACAACCAATCGTTAACTAAGAAAGTTATCATTAACTAAAAGTAAATTAAACCTATATTAAAGAGCTCTAGAAAATTTCTAGGGCTTTTTTTGTATTCCGAATATAATCTCAAAATATTAATACTTTTATAGAAAAATCACAACCGTTCTAATTTCTCAATCCAAGGATAATAAAAAGTGACATTCACAATATCATATCCCAAAGTGGTAGAACTGTAAAGTGTAAAATATTCTTTTGCTTGTGGGAATTCGTTTTTTAAATAATGATGGATAGCAAGGGTTAAAACCAGCATATTATATCTTCCTTTTTGAAAAAAATCTTTTACATGTGGGAACTCTTTTAAAGCAATTTGCTCTAAAAATGAAATTGGCACTATATCCTCTTGAAATGTCCAAAGCAATCGACTGGCAATAACCGCAAAATCGGCTTTATCAAAAGGATTGTTTAAAGAATTGAAAAAAGTATTTAGTGGTTCCGAATCTTTATTTAAAATTTGCAACCACACTCCTATTCGGGCTTTCAATATCGGATGAATTTCAAAAGCACATTCTTCTAGTTTTTGTATTGCAATTTCTAAATAGTCTTTGGCTTTCGTTTTGTTCTGATTATAAAATGCTTTCTGACACAAGAGAAGGTTTTTAAATAAGAGTAAATCATACAAACTATTTTCTTCAATAACATCCAACCACTTTCCTAAAAAACCCTCCAATTGTTTTTCATCTACATAGGCTTGTAGCAAACATTTTTGTAATAAAACAGAACTTTCAATAGTGTTAGAAATAAAATCAATTACTTCTTGATTGTTTTTAATGGCTTGAAAATAGAAGGCTTGAAAAGCAATAACCAAATGTTCGTACACCTTTTGATCTTCCATCTCAAAAGGAATTTGAACGATTTCTTTTAGCAAATCAAAATCTTTATTTTCAATGACTATAGCAATAATACTTTGTAATTGATAGCCGCCTAGCCAAGTAGTGATAGGTAGTTTTTTAATTGTTTCTAAAATTAAAGTATTGCTATTTGGTAATTGTTGGGTATAGATTTGAATGTTTTGATTGATTATATTGGTATCAAAACTACAAACGTGTTGCCGAAACAGCTCCCAATTTTTAAACCCCACCGCAAAAGCAAAAGCATTTAAGATAAAACGCGATTGCGATTTGGGATTAGGTACTAAATCAAAAAGCCTTCTAAAGGTAGAACAACTAATTTTGGCACCATTTTGTTTAAGTATTGCATCACTCAAAGATTGGCAATCAAAAGCATCTACAACAGTGATATCATAGGTTTCTTGCAAGTATTGTTTAATCCATTGGTGTTCGTTGGTACTGATGGCGATTGGGGCTGGCATCGTATTTTTTTTTCAAATATATAAAACACTTTTCATTTGAACTCGTTTGAACGCATTTGAACTTATTAAGACAAATTTTGGAGGGAATTAAGATTTAGTTTTGTGGAAATAAATAAACATTAATGTTATCATGAAAAAACAATTACTCTTTTTAGGACTTTTATTTATCGGTTTTATACAAATAATAGATGCACAAGTTGATCATTTTAAAAAACATAATCCTTGTACGTTTTCAATTGAATTACCTATTACTATGAAATTAAGTAAAATGTATAGCGATTCGAGCCCTGATTATTGTGATTATGAAGTAAAATTAAACGATGGGTTTGTTATTATGGAATTACACTCTTTGATTATTGGTCGATTTGACATAGATAATTCTGGTATTAAAGGATTATTTAACAAAGCAATTAAATCTACTGAAATTAATATTACTTACAAAATTCAACGTTCAAATTGGTTTGTTATTTCTGGAACAAAAGAAAATGGAAATATAGTTTATTGGAAAAGAGTTGTAGGAGCTAATTTTGTTAGTGATTTACACATTGAATATCCTACTAAACGTAAAGCTCAAATTGAGAAATATATTGCATCAATAGCTGAATCTTTTAAAAGTGAATAAATCAATAAAAATCAAAATTAATCCTTAGCAAATAAATTTTATGAAAAAAACAATTTTTACCATTGTAACATTAATCTTATTTTCAATTAACTCCAAAGCACAGCAATCCAATTATAAAGATTGTATAAATGGGAAAGGAGATTATCAATCTATGTCTGATCTGATAGAAAAACTTCAGTATTACCTTAGGGAAACGGCAAATCCTATAGATGATTTATGGAGAGAATTAGATAATGAGTTTAAAAATAAAAACAATGCAGAATATGAAGAAATTAGAAACAAGATAAGAGAATTTGCAACTCTAATATTCAAATCGTATTCTGTCGATGAATTAAATAGCAGTACCTTGAGGTATCGTGTTTGTGTTTCTCTGGAAGAATTTGATAAATTTAATGATGCTAAAATAGAATCTTTCAAAAAGAAAGCAATTGCAGAGTTTCACAAATAACCAAACCTATTTAATAAAACATTAATTTAGGTTAAATCTTTAAAAATAAAATTATGAAATCTTTATTATTAATTGCATTTATTATAATACCATTTGAATTTATTAGTGCACAGACTGATATTTACTCAGCTAGTGGATATGAAAGTGGAAAGCTAATGTACTCAATAGGAAATGCAGGTGGAAATGGAAATAAAATTTATTCTTCAGACGGGAAACTTGCATATATAATTGAACGAGGGAATATACCTGAAAATATAAAATTATATTATGCAGATGGAAATTTTATAGGGAAACTCGCAGCAATAATAGAAGATGATAATATCTATAATGTTGATGGTAATTCTAAAGGAAATTTACGTATGATTTGTGAAAACAATTATGCATATTATGCTGATGGAAATGATAAAGGTAAGGTTGCTTTTATTGTTGAGGGAGATATTGTTTATTCCAGAGACAAAAATTATAAACAAACTCATGTAGCAACTATATATGGAGGAATCTCTTATGCTATTCTTTTTATTCTATTAGATAATAAACATTATTAAAATAAAACTGTTTATGAAATATTTAATATTTATTTCATTCCTATTAATTATTTCCAATATGTCCGCCCAAAAAATTACTTGTTATTTGTGCGGAGGAACTGGCATAGTAGAAACTAGAGATTGGATTAGATGTTCAAATTGTGAATATTGGCCTAAATCATATCGTAATAAAGTGCCATGTAATGTTTGCAAAGATACTCGAGGACATTATTCTAGTTACTATAATGT
This sequence comes from Flavobacteriaceae bacterium, assembly GCA_947452415.1. Lineage (GTDB taxonomy): Bacteria > Bacteroidota > Bacteroidia > Flavobacteriales > Flavobacteriaceae > Flavobacterium. The sequence continues at coordinate 4,386 of CANGCT010000077.1, read as the reverse complement.
AAAATGTTATAATTGTAATGGCACTGGTAGAGATTCTGAAAAAGAGGAAAGAGAATTGAAAATTATTAAACTAAATGAGGAAGAAAAGGAAAAATTAGAAAATGATGGGAATAAATACTCTGAAACACTCTCAATTAATCAAATAAAAAAAGACTTAATTGGTCATGAAATTGAGGAGTGGAGATTTGAAAATCTAGAAGATTTCAAAACCTTCATAATTTGTTCTAAGATAGTTAAAGATGATGGTACATTGAGATTTAAGGTAAGTTTATCGTTAAGAAAAAAAGATGGCCGATCTTATACTAGTTTTTGTGATACATTTATTGATTATATCCTCTATAAAAATAAATTAGAAATTAGACCAAACAATTCAATAAACAATTCAATAATAAAATAACATTTTTATGAAACATTTAATTATAATTTTAATATTGACATTTTTCACTAATAATGCACTTAGTCAAAAAATAGATTGTAGTATCTGTAAAGGAAAAGGCAAATGGACGGAACAAACAAGGGATTGGATTGAATGTTCAAACTGCAAAAATTGGGCGCAATCATACAAGAATAAAGTACCTTGTAATGTCTGTAAGGATACTCGCGGTCATTATACAAAATATTACAACTTTACCAAAATATGTAAATGGTGCAAAGGAAAAGGTGGCGGAACTGCAGAAGAATTAAAGGAATGGGATTCTGAAGAAAATGCCAAAACCGTTTTATCATTATATCGAAATCTATACAATTAATACAAAAACGTAATGTTTACAAATAAAAAAAAGAAAATATGATATGGTGGATAGTTATTGGAGGTTGGATCTTATATTTAATATTTAATTCATCTTCATCCGAAGCGGTTATTATAAGTCATAATGAGTTTATGAACAAATTTATAACTACAGATGATGTACTTAAAGAATTTGGAGTGCCAGACTCAAAAAAGGAACTTAATGGGTTTGAGGAATGGTTATATAAAAAAGACAAAGTTATAATAAGAAATAGATCTAAAAATGGGAGGAATCAAAATTTCACAATGGGAGGTGGCGCAATGTATAAAGATAAATATCCTTTAGGTGGATTTAATACTAATACTAGTAATACCGAAGATGAAACTGAAACTATAAGAGAAGAAAAAAGTTATATTAAATTTATTATTAAAAATGATAAAATAGTAAATTGGGATACTCAAGGTATGGATTTTACAAGAACATTATGATACTAACAATAATAATTATCTTTTTTTTACTTGGATTATTAGTTAGAGATAAAGGAGATACTCTACTAGATACTTTAAGCAAAGGTGCAGATATTGGTTGCTTATTTATTTTTATTTTTTTAACTATTTTCTTTTACTTAATTTATAAAGTATTTTCTCACTAAATATAATATTTTCAAACTCATTTAATTAATAAAAAATGAAACTAAAATTAAAAAATCAAACAAGTACAATTTTTCTTGCTATTATTACAATATTCACATTTTCTTCTTGTAATGAAAAAGAATTTAATAAAGTAATGTTTGGATATGTCGAAGCAGAAAGTGTTGTAAAGCCATCTGTTGATGAAATAAAAAATGATCTACTAAATAATAAAGTAGACACGTGGACTTTTGATAAATTGGAGGAATTCGATTCTGTTGAAATCGTTAATTCTAAAATTTTAGATGATTTAAATATCGAATTTGAAGTGAGTATGAAATTAACAGATTATATCACTCACGAACCATATAAAGGTAATATCATTTTAAGCTATACTAGAAGTAACAAAGACATTAATTATTGGATTTTTAATAGTGTATCAGGTGATATTTATGTTGACAACTCTATTATTAGTAATGAAGAAAATTATTCCAATCAAAATAATAAAACTAATTTTAAGGATGAATTGAGTAATATAGTAAAAGAATCAGCAGAAGAAGCTATATCAAGTACTATAGTTGAAACACTATCTGGAAAATCCCAAAGTCAAACAAATAGCTACCCTAATTGTGTATGGTGTGGGGAAGAAATTAAAGGCACTATATATCATGTAGATTATAATGGTTCACAATATGATGACGATTATTATGTTTCCTCAACTTCTGGTAAAGGGACCTTTCATTATGGTTGTGCTTATAAGATCTGTAAAAAAAGAAGATAGTAAAAAAATAATTTTACAGTAATTATCTCCTAAAAAAAGAGCTTTAGAAAATTTCTAGGGCTCTTTTTTTATACAATAGTATTCCATTATTTGTAAATCAAAACTAATACTTTAGATTTGCTTAGCATTAAATAAAAATAAAATGAAAAAAATAATATCCATAGCAATCCTATTATTGACTACCCTATTTCTTCAAGCACAAACTAAAATCCGTCAAGGTGATGGTACTTATTCGTCTAATAAGGTACTTTTTACGATAGATGGCGTTAAAGTTAGAGAAGGTGATGGCACGTATTCCTCTAATAAGGTTCTATACACTTTTGATGGTACTAGATTTAGAGAAGGCGACGGAACGTATTCTTCCAATAAAGTGTTGCTAACGATAGATGGTTCTAAAATCCGTCAAGGCGATGGGACGTATTCTTCTAATAAAGTTCTGTATACTATTGATGGAAACAAAATCCGTCAAGGAGATGGGACGTATTCTTCTAACAAGGTACTTTTTACTATTGATGGAACTAAAATCCGCGAAGGAGATGGGACTTATTCTTCTAATAAAGTGCTTTATACTATAGATGGCAACTTATCTATAACCAAAATAGCGTGCTTGCTGTATTATATTCTATAAAAAAACGTTGTCAGAGTATAGAACTTTGATAACGTTTTTTAAATTCCAAAAAGACCTTGTAGGAATTTTATTCCTCCTCTTCGGCAGCATTCGATTTGGAATAATTTCTCCATTTCTCAATGCAATCGGCCATGTCTTTGGGTATTTCGGTATCAAATCGCATCATTTCTCCTGTTACGGGATGCACAAAACCTAAAGTTTTGGCGTGCAATGCTTGGCGAGGTAAGGTTTTGAAACAATTATCAATAAATTGTTTGTATTTGGTAAAGGTGGTTCCTTTTAAAATTAAATTTCCACCATAACGTTCGTCATTAAATAAGGTATGCCCAATGTGTTTTAGGTGAACCCGAATTTGATGCGTTCTACCCGTTTCTAATTTGCAAGAAATTAAAGTTACGTATCCAAAACGCTCCAAAACTTTATAATGGGTTACGGCATGCTTTCCTATTTCGGGATCGGCAAAAACCGACATTTGCATTCTGTCTTTTACGTGACGGGCAATGTTTCCCGTTATGGTGCCTTCCTCCTCTTTAACATTACCCCAAACTAAGGCAATGTATTCTCTTTCGGAAGTTTTATCTTCAAATTGCTTTGCCAAATGCGTCATGGCTACTTCGGTTTTGGCAACCACCAAAAGTCCTGTAGTATCTTTATCAATTCGATGCACCAATCCAGGTCGTTCGGAACTGTTTAAAGGTAGGTTTTCAAAATGGAAAGCCAAGGCATTAACTAAAGTTCCAGTGTAATTTCCGTGTCCGGGATGAACCACAAAATTTGCAGGTTTATTGATTAACAACAAGGCATCGTCTTCATACACTATATCTAAAGGAATATCCTCAGGATCTACTCTATTTTCAAAAGGTGGATGGGATAATAAAATACGAATTACATCCAAAGGCTTTACCTTATAATTCGATTTTACAGGAATATCGTTCACATAAATATCGCCATTCGTAGCTGCATTCTGAATTTTATTTCGCGTGGCATTGGGAACCATCAACATCAAATATTTATCAATTCTTAAAAATGCTTGCCCTTTAGGCACATCAAATCTATAATGTTCAAAAAGTTCTTCTTCTGGTTCTTGCAAATCACTATTACTGTTCATTTGGGATGGTATCTTTTGGCATTTCATTATTTGGAATGGAATCTAATTGGGTATCGTCAAAGACAACTTTTCCGTCGCCAAGCACTAAATCTATTTTGGATGCTTTCAACACTCTAGTTCCTGCTTTTATTTTTTTTCCGTCCATCCACATTTCCAGCACCATGTCTTTACCAATGTAAGGAATATATTTAATAGTACCTTCTTGTAAACCAATAGCTTTTAAGGTTGGAACCGCTTGACGATAGGTTTTTTCAATTAAATCGGGCACTGCAACCATCTTAAAAGTTGGAGCATTTAATTTTAAATAAATTGTTCTTCCTCCTTTAACTTTAGATCCCGCAGTTGGCTCTTGTTGCACCACGGTTAGCTTAGGGAAGTTCGGATTATAATCTACCGTATCAATAATTTCGTAGTCTAAATCGAGTTCGTTTAATTTTTCTTCTACTTGGTCTTCGTTTAATTTTGCCAAATTCGGAACCGTTATTTCATTGCCATGATTGGTTACAAAAGTT
>CANGCT010000076.1 GCA_947452415.1 Flavobacteriaceae bacterium | reverse complement strand
GCCTGTTTTGAATTGCTTCAAAAATTCATCGGATAATAAATCTTCTTTTTTCATAAAATGTGTAAATATTAAAATTAAGTAAAAAAAATATGAGGGTTTGCACAAACCCTCATATTTTTTTTACTTACACACTTTATGGGATACTACCATTTTTTTATAAAAATTCTGAAACACTACACGTACAACATAAAAGGAAGTGCCTTTTTAATTCAATAGAACTATATTTTTGTTTAACCCTTCATAACTAGTACGGAATCGACATGGTACAATATGGAACAATTTAAGCTTCAAAAAATATCTAAAAAAATTTAAACACATATCCATAGGGTTGTTTTCATTACTATTTTATCGTTCTATATTAACGCGGATAACCGTGCAATTATCCAAGTTGCTGAATACGTTTTCGGATTTTTTTGATTTCAAGACTTAACTGGAGTTTTTGCAACTGCTTCTGTAAAGCTTGTTTTCGCACAGGGTCGTTCTCAACCGACAACTGAGTTTGTTTAATCTTAATTTTATCGTCTAGAGTTTCCATGATTCCAGTTTTTTGGATTAAGGTAATATTCGGGATTGTACCTATTTTTATAAAGCTCCAAGTTTGCTAAAACTAAATCAGAATTACCCTCTAGAAAGTGAATGCTGTATTTTATTTTAACCCCAAAACCACAAATTATTTTCCACTCTGTGCCGTTTTCTCTTAAAAAATTATAAACCTCTTTAGTCAAATTAGGATTAAAATCGTGAAACATGTCAAAATTATAGGGTGCTAATCGAGTATTGTCACAACCATTTATTAGTTTATCTATAGTAATCATTAGCTATTATTTTTTAAAGTTTTAATATTATTGTTATCCTTCGTAATATATTGCTTCCAACCATTAAGGTCGAATATTACACTCTCATGGTAGCTTAATTGTCCAAAGCCAAGTCTAAAGCAATTTATCAGCTTTCGCTTATTTGGACATTTAACATAGCTATGAATGTGATTGTGACCATTAGTTTTCTTTTGCTCCACAACATAGTTAATCTCGACTTTAGCCTCTGCTAGTTGCTTTAAAACAAAGAGCATAATTATGTCAATATCCTTAACCGAGTATTTGTGTGTCGGGTCAATCGTGACAGCATAGTATTTATCCTTTCTAGTCCTTTGTGGTTTAAACTTACCTATCAACAAGTGATGTATTTGCCAATGACCATTCTTATCCTTATACAAAGTAGCTTCACTACAATTATTTTCTAACGTACTTATTATTCTTCTTACATTACGTGTCGACATCAAGTATTTATTTGAAATGTCCTTTACTGTTAAATATTCATTTTTGTGCATTTTTACTAATTTTTAAACACATGTAACCATTTAGGCAATTGGAATAATGCCATTCAATAGTTACTTATTTTTATAATAAATATCTCGGCTATATCAAAAAGCCGAAGGAATTATTATTTATTTTTTAATAACTTTAAAATTCAAAGAAAAGAATTAGGTATAAGTTAGGTAGTGGCACACCCACGGCTTTAAAAAACCGTGTTTGCCATTGGATTATTGAATCAAATTTTTAGAATTTGTTCTTTGAAAGTTTAGAAAGAGATTCTAAAATGTTTTTCGTATAATATCTTTTACGATTACTAATACGAAAATCAATTAAAATTCTTCCATCTCTTTCCATTTCAAGAAGTGTGTTTTCACAAATATCGAGCATTTGCATCACATCCCTTGAATTAAGGATTTCTTTGTTCACCTTAAAATTGGAGTTGAATCGGGAGTTTAACGTTATGCGTATGAAGTTTCCTTCACCAGATTGTACTTGCGACATAACTACCCTAAAAGCGTACAACCTTAATTACTACAAAGATACGAAATAAAACAGGGGCTGTCAAGTTTTAGTAGCGGAAATCGTATGAGAAAAATTACTACGTAATTTACTACGCAACAAAAAAATAACCCCTGTAAAGTATTGTTTTTACAGGGGTTTTTCATTTTAACAGTTGGTCTACAAGGACTCGAACCTTGAAAGACTGCACCAAAAACAGTTGTGTTACCATTACACCATAGACCAATTTTAACCAAACATTCATTTTCATTAAAACTCAGAGAACTTTATTGAGCCTGAATGCGGGTGCAAATTTAATATAAATTTCATTTAAAGCAAATATTTCACGCAATATTATTTAAAAAAATAGAAATATACGATACTTAATCTTTTTACGTTTGCTATTTTGGTGTACTTCAAAATTTTAGCTAAAATCATTTTAGAAAATTATGTTAACCCATGCTCAATTAAGCAAAAAAATAGTTTCTTTGTACTTGAAATTAACATCATTTTATATATGGCAACATTTGACTTTAAAAAGTGGAACAACATCACCGGTTGGGTAGCTTTTACCATAGCATTAATTACCTATTCCTTAACGGTAGAACCTACCATGAGTTTCTGGGATTGTGGCGAATATATTGCTACTGCGGCAAAACTAGAAGTAGGACATCCACCAGGTGCTCCATTATTTCAAATGCTTGGAGCATTTTTTGCCATGTTTGCAACCAGTAAAGAAACTATTGCCTTGATGGTAAACATGATGTCGGTATTCTCTAGTGCGTTTACTATCTTGTTTCTTTTTTGGTCTTCTACTATAATTTTGCGTAAGCTAATTTCATCCTACACCGAAATAAATAAAGACAACAGCGTTGCAATTTTAGGAAGTTCTTTTGTTGGTGCTTTGGCCTTTACCTTTTCAGATAGTTTTTGGTTTAATGCCGTAGAAGCCGAAGTATATGCCATGGCAACCTTATTTATAGCACTTTTGTTTTGGCTAGGATTGCGTTGGGAACAAGAAATGCACGAACCTAGAGGCAACAGATGGCTTTTACTAATAAGTTTAGTTGTTGGATTGTCGTTTGGAGTTCACTTCATGGCGTTGTTAACCATTCCGTCAATAGGCTTTTTATATTTCTTTAAAAACTATAAAAAAGTTACCGTTACCAATTTCATCTTAGCTAATATTATTATCGTAGCCGTTTTACTTTTTATATTCAAACTCTTATTACCATATACGTTGGCTTTCTTCGGGAAAACAGAAATTTTCATGGTAAACAGTGTGGGCTTACCATTTAACTCTGGTTCTATTATAGCCTTACTTGTAATTGTTGCTTTTTTCTATTTCGGATTAAAATACACTAAAACCAAAGGACATCCTACATTTAATACTATAATTTTATGTATTCTATTTGTATTAATCGGTTTCTCCACTTGGATGATGTTGCCTATTCGTGCCAATGCCAATACGCCAATTAACGAAAATAAACCATCGGATGCTACTGAAGTATTAGCGTATTACAATAGAGAACAGTATGGTGTAAATCCTTTGTTTTACGGGCCGCAATATACCGATGAATTTGCCGGATTAGACCCTAACAACCCGTATATCGATAAGGCTCCCAACTACGAAAGAAATGACCAAACAGGTAAATATGAAATTGTAAACGAATATAAAAATGCCGAACAAAATACAGATGATGCACACAAAGCACTATTACCTAGAATGTGGAGCACAGATAATGTTCAGGGATATATTAACTTCACTGGGGTTCCAAAGTTTACTATAAAACCAGATTATGCCGAGGAAAAAGAATTGGTAGATGTGGTTGCCGAATTCCGTCAAGCGTATGCTTCGCACAAAATTGACGATGACGGATATGTTTCTTTCTTGAAGGCCTATGGCGATTATCTAGATGTTGAAAAACCTTCTGCTTGGAGCAATTTAAGTTTTATGGTAGAATACCAATTTGGTTATATGTACGGACGCTATTTACTTTGGAATTTTGTTGGAAGACAAAACGATAACCAAGGAAGATATGACAATTTAGATGGTAACTGGATGAGTGGAATCAAATTTATTGATGAAATTCACTTAGGTTCGCAAGACAATGTTAGTCCAGATGTACTAAATAATAAGGGTAGAAATTTATACTACTTCATTCCTTTCTTCTTAGCATTATTAGGATTGATGTACCATGCACAAAGAGATTTGAAAAGTTTTTATGTATTGCTTGCATTGTTTTTATTCACAGGTTTAGCCTTGAAAATATACCTTAACGAACGGCCTTTTGAACCTCGTGAGAGAGATTATGCCTTAGTTGGTTCTTTTTATGTCTTCTCCATTTGGATAGGATTTGGAGTCTATGCCATTTATGAAATGATAAAAGAAAAAATCGCTTCTAAATTGGTAGGCCCCGTTGTTATTGGCGCCTGCTTATTGGCGGCTCCAGTATTAATGGCTTCTCAAAACTGGAACGACCACGATCGTTCTGGAAGATATACAGCAATTGCAATGGCCAAAAACTACCTTGCCTCTTGCGACAAAAACGGAATATTATTTACTATTGGCGATAACGACACCTTCCCGCTTTGGTATGCCCAAGAAATTGAAGGCTATAGAACCGATGTGAAAATTGTAAACACCAGTTTATTAATGACCGATTGGTACATTGATCAAATGAAATTAAAAACCTATAAAGCAGATGGTTTGCCAATTTCGTTTACCCACCAACAGTATGTTGCCGACAATAGAGATGCTATTGTTTTCAATAAAAAAGTAGATAGCCGTTGGAATCTTAAAGACTTTATTGCTTTTGGTAAAAGAGAAGATACCTTATCACAAGTAGAAATGGAAAGCGGTCACCGTCTGCATTTCTTCCCTACCAATAAAGTTCGTTTTCAAGTAGATAAAAATAATGTGATTGCTAATAAAATAGTGAATTCATCGCTAAACGATTCTATTGTTCCTTATATTGATATTGATATCAAAGGCGGAGCATTGTATAAAAACCGCTTGATAATGTTTGATGTTTTAAACAATAACAATTGGAAACGCCCTATTTATTTTAGCCCTGGAAGTTTTGGAGACGATGATTATTTATGGATGAAAGATTACCTTCAAATGGACGGAATGGTTTATAAATTGGTTCCAATTAAAACCAAAGTAAATGAAGACGATTATCCAGACATGGGAAGAATGGATACCGATAAAACCTATAATCTTGCCATGAGATGGGAATGGGGTAATGGTGAAAGTACTAAAATTTACCACGATCCAGAAACTAGAAGAAATGCTATTTCGTATCGAACAAATTTATCCCGATTAATGACGCAATTAATTGCCGAAGGTAAAATGGACAAAGCCAGAAACATAATTGATTTGGCAGTAACCAAAACCCCAATTGACTATTATGGTTATTATTTAACTTTAGAGCCATTTGCTACGGGTTATTATCAAATTGGTCAAAAAGAAAAAGCTCGAGCGTTAATAAGCAAGTTAATGACGAAATACAAAGAAGAATTATTGTATTTCAGCACTTTTAAATCTTCTGATCAAAGTTTTATGGCAACTGATATTGTTACGGCAATTGAACGTTACAGAAGTTTATTAGAAGTCATGAAAAAACAAGGCGATATTGAGTTTTATAACAAAAGTAGAGGCGAATTTAATTCCTACAATAACAGATTTTCTCGCTTTCAAAGAGATAATGAATAATAATAATTAAACTATTTTAAAAGTGCCAATGATTTTATTTATTGGCACTTTTATTATTTATTTTTGAAGCATGAAGTTACACTGGGTAAAAACACATTGGGCCATAAAAAAATTATTTTCAAATTATGTTTGGGATATTCCTAATACGGAAAATAAAGTCTACTTAACTTTTGATGATGGCCCAACTCCAGAAATCACACAATGGATTTTAAACCAATTGAAAAAATACAATACCAAAGCAACCTTCTTTTGCATAGGAGATAATATTCGGAAATATCCTGAGGTTTTTAAAGAAGTTGTAAAAGAAGGGCATACCATCGGCAATCATACTTTCAACCATTTAAACGGATGGAAAACCAATAAGCAAGACTATATTGAAAACGCAAAATTATTTGAAGAAGAATATAGCAAACTAAGTACTGAAAAATGCCAACTATTTCGTCCTCCTTACGGAAAAATAAAACCATCGCAATCTAAGATATTGCGAGCAATGGGTTATAAGATAATTATGTGGGATGTTTTAAGTGTCGATTTTGATGTAACTATCACGCCAGAACAATGTCTTGAAAATGTTTTGAAAAATGTTCGTTCTGGAAGTATTATCGTTTTTCACGATAGTGTAAAGGCATTTGTAAACTTGGAATTTGTATTGCCAAGAACTTTAGAATTTTTAAAACAAAAAGGTTTCGTTTGTGTAAAATTAATTTAACACAAAACGATGTAAATAAAATGTAGTTAGAATTAAACTTGCTCCTGAACTAAACCAATAATGGTATTAGCATCCAGCTCACCAGATTGACGCCAAATCATTTGCCCATCTTTGTAAATCATCAAGGTAGGAAGGCCTTTTATGCGCAGTGCTTCAGCCAATTCTTGATTTTTATCCACATCAATTTTAATTACTTTTGCTTTGTCTCCAAGAGCTGCAGCTACATCTCTAATTACAGGGTGCATTATAACAGAAGATTCATTCCACTCGGTGTAAAAATCAATTAACACCGGAATTTGAGCATTGATAAGTTCTCCAAATTTTGACATAAAACCAAAATAGTTTATTTTCTTTAGCTAAAAAAAGAAATATTATAATACAAATGTAGCATTTTTATGTAATTATACTAAACTTTTGCCTTTTTTTAGTTCAATTACTGTTATTTCTGGCATAATGCCTACTCTTCCTGGATAGGCATGGTAGCCAAAACCTCTATTTACATAGATATATTTACCTGCTTTTTCATATAATCCCGCCCATTGATTGTAAACATATTGTGCAGGACTCCATTTAAGAACCCCTGGAATTTCAATTCCAAATTGTAAGCCATGTGTATGTCCTGCGAGCATCAAATGAAAATTTTGTGGATGTTTATTCACTTCAGCATCCCAATGACTTGGATCGTGACTCATCAAAATTTTAAAATCTTTAGCGTTTAATCCTTCTGAAGCTTTGTTTAAATCTCCTGCTTTCTTAAAATGTTTCCCCCAATTTTCTACTCCTACTATGGCAATTTTATCGTCTCCTTTCGTTATAAAAGTATGAGTGTTCAACATCAAATTAAAACCAATTTTTCCATACAAATCTTTTATTGCATGAAAATTAGCCTCTTTATCTTTTTCCGATTTCCAATCTACATATTCACCATAGTCGTGGTTTCCTAAAACAGAAAACTTCCCGTATTTATGCGGTTTAATTTTATTGAAAGTTTCAATCCACGGGAGCATTTCTTTGGCATGCGTATTTACAATATCGCCAGTAAACAAAATCATATCAGAGTTTTGCTCGTTCACCAAATCAATAGCATAATTTATTTTTTCGGGATTGTCAAAACTACCACTATGCACATCGGATATTTGAGTAATCTTGAAGCCATCAAAAGCATCTGGAAGATCAGGAAAAAATATTTGTTGGGTAATTACTTTGTAATTGTATTTACCAAAAGTCATTCCGTAGATCAACGAAGTAAACGGGATAGCAGCCAATCCTAAAGCGATTTGACTTATGAATTTTCTTCGATCTGGCAAGAAAGAAGTACTAATGGCTGAGCCAGAAAAATGATTCATCGCGCCATAAAATACTCGAAAAATATCTTCTAAAAGCAAAATAAAAGTAATGATTAACTTCGGAATCAATACCAACAGCAATAATCCCATGGTAATCATGGTCATTTTGGTTTGCCCAACACTTCGATCAAATTTGGTGAATTGGTAGGCAATAAAAAAAATAACACCTAATGAAACAAGGCTATAGGCCAATAAAACCCATCTTACTTTGGTAAAGGTTTTAACTGCCTGAAAAGCATAAACCTCTATGATTAGTACAATTAAGAAAAAGAGCAACAAGCGAAGAACCATATAAAGTAATTTTAAGCAAAAGTAAAAAATGATTATTCTTACAAAACATAAATTTTAGTTAATCTTTATTATTATATTAATTTATTAAAAACTATTTTTGTTTCCGTTGCATACATTGGTTGAAAATAATAAATGCATCAATTTTATTTCCATTTCAAACAGTTTTGGAATTTCAATTACTTTTTAAATAAAAAAAATGTCACAAAAACGACTTTATCTTCTAGACGCCTACGCACTTATATTTCGTGGTTATTTTGCCTTTATAAAAAACCCAAGAATCAACTCAAAAGGAATGGATACTTCGGCCATTATGGGATTTATGAATGCCTTAATGGATGTTATCAAGCGAGAAAAACCTGATCATTTAGCCGTGGCTTTTGATAAAGGTGGAAGTACTTATCGTTATGAAATGTACCAAGAATACAAAGCACATCGCGACGAAACTCCAGAGGCCATAAAAATTGCCGTTCCTTATATTCAAGAATTATTGAAGGCAATGCACATTCCAATCATAGAAAAAGCCGGATTTGAAGCCGATGATTTGATTGGAACATTAGCCAAACAAGCCGAAAAAGAAAATTTTAAAGTTTTTATGGTTACTCCCGATAAGGATTTTGCGCAATTGGTTTCCGAAAATATTTTTATGTACAAACCTGCCCGTATGGGTAACGACATTGAAATATGGGGAATCCCAGAAGTCTTAGCCAAATTTGAAATTGAAAGACCCGAACAAGTAATTGATTTTCTAGGGATGATGGGGGATGCTGCAGATAATATTCCGGGACTTCCTGGAGTGGGAGAAAAAACCGCAAAGAAATTCTTAGCCGAATATGGCTCTATGGAAAATCTTTTGGCCAATACACACCAATTAAAAGGAGCAATAAAAGATAAGATTGAAGCCAATGCAGCACTAGGAATATTGTCTAAAAAATTAGCCACAATCTTACTCGATTGTCCTGTAACTTTTGATGCTTCCGATTATGAATTGTCCAAACCCGATGTTGAAAAAACCGATGTGTTGTTCCAAGAATTGGAATTCCGTCAAATGAAAGCACAGTTTGATAAATTATTCGGAACGGGAAATGATTATGATGAAATTGACACCAACGGAAATGGCAATGACAATAGCAATGACAATAGTAAAACGGTAAAAAAAGCACCCGTAAAAAAATCAAACGAAGACCAATTTGACCTATTTGGTTTTTATGAAGAATCTAATTCCGACTCGGCTCCTTCCCCTATAGGCAAGACAGGTATGGGAACTTTAGAAACCACCGAACATTTTTACCAAATTATTCAAGGCGATTTGCCCGTGAAATTGCTTTTGCAAAATTTAATGAATCAAACTTCTGTGTGTTTTGACACCGAAACTACTGGAATAGATGCTTTGAATTCCGAATTAGTAGGAATCTCTTTTTCTTATGAAAAAGGAAAAGCTTTTTACGTTCCATTTCCTGAAAACAGAGAAGAAGCACAAGTTTTAGTAGACAAATTTAAGCCATTTTTTGAAAGCAAAAGCATTGAAAAAGTAGGTCAGAATATTAAATACGATTTAAAAATTCTTTCACATTATGGCGTTTCCATCAAAGGAAAATTGTTTGATACTATGATTGCGCATTATTTAATCAACCCCGATATGCGTCATAATATGGATGTTTTATCGGAAACTTATTTGAAATATGCTCCAAAATCCATAGAAGATCTAATAGGTAAAAAAGGCAAAAATCAAAAATCAATGCGCGATATTTCTTTAGAAGAAATAAAAGAATATGCTGCAGAAGATGCTGATGTTACGTATCAATTGAAGCAAAATTTCAGTCCGATTTTGGACAAAGCCGAAACCAAAAAATTATTTGAAGAAATTGAAATTCCGTTAATTCCCGTTTTAGCGGCAATGGAATTGGAAGGAATTAATTTGGATGTTCCGTTCTTAAAATCAATGTCAGGAGAAATGGCTGCCGAAAGCAATGCTTTAGAACAAAAAATTTACGAAACTGCTGGCGAGAAATTCAATTTGGCTTCCCCAAAACAATTGGGCGACGTTTTATTTGATAAAATGAAAATTGGAGGCGCCAAACAAAAGAAAACCAAAACAGGGCAATATGCCACTGGCGAAGAGATTTTGTCTTATTTAGCCAATGACAATCCAATTGTAAAAGACATTCTGGAATGGCGCCAAATGGTGAAATTACAAAGCACTTATATTGATGCTTTGCCCAATCAAGTAGACAAAAAAACCGGTCGTGTACATACCGATTATATGCAAACCGTTGCAGCAACTGGCCGTTTGAGTTCCAACAATCCGAATTTACAAAACATCCCAATTAGAACGGAAAGAGGGCGCTTGATTCGTAAAGCATTTATTGCACGCGATGAAAATTACACCTTAGTTTCTGCCGATTATTCTCAGATAGAATTGCGCATTATTGCTGCAATATCGGGAGAAGAAAACATGATTAAAGCGTTCCAACATAACGAAGATATTCACCGAAGTACTGCCGCTAAAGTATTTAACGTTCCTTTGGAAGAAGTTACCAAAGAACAACGAAGTAATGCCAAAACAGTAAATTTCGGAATCATATATGGGGTTTCTGCCTTTGGTCTTTCTAATCAAACATCGTTGTCACGAAAAGAAAGTGCCGAGTTGATTGATGCGTATTATGCTAGTTATCCAAAACTAAAATCCTACATGCAAGACCAAGTTGATTTTGCTAGAGAAAATGGTTATGTGCAAACGGTTTTAGGGAGACGTCGTTATTTGAAAGATATTAATTCGGCGAATCAAATGGTACGAAGTGGTGCCGAAAGAAATGCAGTTAACGCCCCAATTCAAGGTTCTGCTGCCGATATCATCAAGATTGCTATGATCAATATTTACAACAAATTAACTTCAGAAAACTGGAAATCCAAAATGCTATTGCAGGTACATGATGAACTTGTTTTTGATGTGCACAATTCCGAATTGGAGAAAATCCAACCCATGATAAAACACGAAATGGAAAATGCTTTTAAAATGGATGTTCCATTAGAAGTTGAAATTGGTTTAGGCAAAAACTGGCTGGAAGCACATTAGGAAGTGTTCAGTGATCAGTGTTCGGTGCTCAGTGTTCATTTTTAGATAACAGTTTACGCATCTTTGTCATTGGGTAGGAATCTCATTAAATTAAAATGAAAAAGGCTTCTTAATTGGCTTCGCTCAAGAATGTTTTGGACTCATTGGTCTATGGTGCGTAAGTTGCCAAGAAAAATAAAGCACTGTTTTAATTTTACATATATTTACCGAAATATTTCTCAATGGCATTATTTTCAATATCTAAAAAATCTATCCAAACTATTAAGGCAGTAACCAATAGTCAGTATCTAGATATCATAGGATTGGTAATTGTTTTGGTTGGATCTATTACTTTAGGATACCACAAGGCAGAAATTCCAATTTACATTAAAAGCATTACTTATTCCTTTCCATTAGGAATTTTTTCCATAGTGAATGTTGGATTTTCTATGATATCCACTCGATTAGTAACAAAGAAAAATAACATTGGGAATTTTATAGGAACCTTAAACACCGCTTTAAGTGGTGCTATCGACTATCTTTTAGGAAATGCCGCTGCAATTTTAACCTATCCAATATCGTTTGTAGGGAATTATGTTGCGTTTAGATTCTGGAAAAAGAAAAAAGTGCTAAATAGTATCGATGGAATTTTTTATAGAAATTTATTCTTAGGAATGGCTCTTTCGCTTATCCTAAATTACCTAGGATTCACTTATTTTAGTGACAAACCCATCGATTGGAAATTGTTTTTTGCAATTGCAATTCCAGCTGGAATTAGTTTTGGAGGTACCTTTAATAATAGCAGAATGTATCCAGACAACTGGTTTATGTGGCAATTGTACAACCTATCTAAAATTGTTCAGAGTGTTATGATATTAAATATCGCCAACACCATTAAATATATTTTCTACTTCTTTAATGCAATAATTGGTTATATCACTTGGAACGATGATAAGGAAAAAAATATTAAAGTTTCCTAGTAGAATCTCTTTGGCGTAACTCCGTTTTAATAATTGTAGTTTTATAGCTAGTATTTTCTTCTTTACTTTCCAGTTTTTCAATTAACATTTTAGTCGCTTCTTCCCCAATTTCTGGGCCGTGTTGGCTTACTGTAGATAAGCTAGGAGTCATTCTTCTAGACCATACACCATCGGCAAAACCAATAACCGAATATACTTCTGGAATTTTCAATCCTTTCTTAATTCCCATTTTCATCGCCATACCAGAGGAGTGTTCGTCTAAAGCAAAAACTGCATCTACTTTATTATTATCTAAAAATCCTATAGTTTGTAAATCAAAATCTTCAGCCGTTTCCGAAAGAACTATTAGGTTTTCATCCACTAAAATTCCGGCATTTTCAAGAGCTTTTTTATAACCTTCTGCTCTAAGTTTCCCTACACTCAGGTTATTAATTGCAGAAAACAAAGCAATTTTTTTACATCCTGTTTTAATTAAATGTTCGGTAGCATTAATTGCAGAATCTAAATCATCTACTACCACTTTGTCACAATTCACTTCATCAGCTGTTCTGTCAAACATTACTATAGGTGTCCCCTCATTAATAATAGATTTAAAATGACTAAACTGATGCAATTTTTGAGCCTCCTGAGAAATTGATAAAATGAATCCATCAATTGTACCGTTACTCAACATCTCTAGAGCACTTATTTCTTTTTCTAAAGATTCATTACTAATACAAGTAATAACTTTATACCCTTTTTCATCGGCTACTTTTTCAATACCTTTAAAAACTTTGGCGAAAAAAGAATTCAAAATATTAGGAATAATAACACCAATAGTTCGCGTTGACCGATTTTTAAGATTTAATCCAATAACATTAGGCTTGTAGTTTTTTAGTTTAGCATATTCTTGCACCCTAATTTTAGTAGGGTCACTAATTTCGGGGCTGTCATTCAGTGCCTTTGAAACTGTGGAAACTGAAACTCCTAACTCTTTTGCAATCTGTTTTAATGTAGCTTTGGTTTTCATTTGAAAAATAAATAAGTTGTAAAAATAACAAAAAATAATTAGAAGCTTAACATTTAGTCATTTTTGTAAACTTATTAGATGCAATTATTTTGCTAAAAAGAATTTTAATAACAATAGATGTTTCTAAAAATTAATGTTTTTTGTACTCGTCTATAATTCAACCTAAAAGAAAAACAGAAACCTATTTGTATATATAATAAATAATTGTACTTTTGCACTCCCGTAATTGGGAATGGAATGTTTAATTAAAATAATATTATGGACGCATTAAGCTACAAAACAGTTTCTGCCAACAAAGCCACCG
>CANGCT010000075.1 GCA_947452415.1 Flavobacteriaceae bacterium | reverse complement strand
GTTGCGGTTCCTTCTCCCCAACATTCGCCCATGTTTGGGCAACTGCCCGAGGTGCAAATGGTGTTCAGTTTGTATTTGTCAACCAAACCTCGTAGTTCGGTATATTTTTGTCCAATTGGTAATTTTACCTTTAACCATTTTGGTTTTCCAATGGGTAATGTATTTTCCGTAATTGATTCCATGTCTTAATTTTTTCAGTAGCAAAGATAAGTATATTGAGATTAGAATTTAAAAAAACAAATCTGAAATAAAATCTAAATTTTAAATATTCTTAGCTATTTATTTTTAATAGAATAAATTAATTAACGATGATTTTGAATGATTTCGGCCAGTAGTTTTTTGGCGCGAAGAAGTTTGATTTTTACGTTACTCAAGGGCTCTTGGAGTTGCTCTGCAATTTCTTGGTAACTCATTTCTTGGAAATAGCGCAGTTGGATGACTTCTTGGTAATGTGGTTTTAATTCTTTGATGAAATGAAGGAGTTGTGCGAGGTTTTGTTCGGTAATGAGTTCGTCTTCGGCAGATGGGGAACTATCGGCAATGTTGTGGGCTTGTTGGTCTTCTTCGTCGGTAATTTCTACAAAAAGGCTCGATTTTTTCTTGCGAAGTAGGTCGATGTGTACGTTTTTGGCGATGGCAATTAGCCAAGTATTGAACTGAAATTCAGGATTGTAAGTGGTTAATTTATCGAATGCTTTAGAAAAGGTTTCGATGGTAATATCTTCGGAATCGGTTTCGTTTTCGGTGCGTTTTAACATGAATCCATAGACTTCGTTCCAATAATGGTCGAGCAAATAAGTGAATGCCACTTGGTCGCCATTTTTAGCCTTTTCGATGTAGGAAATTATTTCCACTCCACTGGTTTTGAAAACGTATTCGTAAGGAAGATGTTGAATTGGGAGGCGACTAAGATTATTTCAATTATTGGAAACCAATACATTACGTCTTTTTCTTTTAGTTTTCCAGCTGCAAATCCTAAGGAAATCCAAGCAAAAATATAACGAAAAACGATTATGCTTAAAACTATAATCCATTGAAATTGAAAGGCTAACAGAATTATTGGCAGTATAAAAAACAATAATTGGGTTGCGTAGAAAACGGCTAATTGGCTTCTGTCAAACGTTTTATAATGTTTTGCAGTGGCAATGTGTCTTCTTTTTTGAGTGAACCATTCTTTGAAAGTGGTTTTAGGTTTAGAAAATGTAAAACTATCTGCAGAAAAGCAAATGGTTGTATTTTTGGCGTTTGAGGCTTCGTTAATAAATAGATCATCGTCACCTGAACGGATTTTCATATGCTCGATAAATCCGTTAGTTTTAAAAAATTCTTCGCGTTTATAAGCCATGTTGCGACCAACGCCCATGTAGGGTTTTCCTAATTTTGCCCAAGAAAAATATTGGGTTGCAGTTAGCAAAGTTTCAAAACGGATGATTTTATTTAGGAACGAATTTTTGATTTTTTCGTAAGCACCATAACCTAAAACTATGGTTTTTTCTTTGGTGAATTGGGCACTCATTTCTTTGATCCACTCGGTTGTTTTAGGATAACAATCGGCATCGGTGAATAATAAATATTCGTTTTTAGCCGCTTTGATTCCGAGGGTTAAAGCGAATTTTTTATTTCCCCAAAATGCTTCGTTGTTTTGCACTTTTACCAATTTTACGTTTGAATATTGTTTTTCAAATGCTTCAAAAACTTCAAGTGTTTCATCGCTAGAGGCATCGTCAATTAAGACAATTTCGTAATCGGGATAATTTTGTTCAGCCAATAAAGGGATGAAGTTTTTTATGTTTTCTTCTTCGTTTTTTGCACAAACAATTATAGAAATAGGAACTCTTTTTGGAGAAGAAATTTGCGGTTTAGCAAATGAAAATTTACCAAAAAATACTATATAATATAGAAATTGAATGACTACAACGGCAATAAATAAACAAAGTAAAATTAATAGCATAATGGCTTTATTGTCTTTTTTTAACGTGTGCAAAAGTACGGAATTCAATTTTGAAATACGAATTATGGGGTGTAAAATTTAAATAATTAAATCACATTTACCTCTGCTTCAATGGCAATTCCGAATTTATTTAAAACTGTATTTTGAATGTCTTTGGAAACATTTAAAATTTCTTGACCCGTTGCATTTCCATAATTTACTAACACAAGTGCTTGGTTTTTATGGATTCCGGCATCGCCAAAACGTTTGCCTTTAAAACCGGCTTGTTCAATAAGCCATCCTGCAGGAACTTTAACTTCGGTTTTGGAAATAACATAATGTGGCATTTCGGGATGTAAAGCATGTACTTTTTCAAATACTTCCTTGGAAATAATTGGATTTTTAAAGAAACTACCGCTATTACCTAGTTCTTTAGGATCTGGTAATTTGCTTTGGCGAATAGCAATCACAGCATTAGAAACGTCTTTTAGATTTGGAATTTGGATATTATTTTTTGCTAATTGAGCAGTTATATCTCCATACAAAGTGTTAATTTTATGGTTGCGTTTGGTAAGTTTATAAACCACCGAAGTAATCACATATTGATTTTTCACTTCGTGTTTGAAAATACTTTCTCGGTAACCAAAATTACATTCGTCTTTAAGAAAAGTTCTCATTTCTTGAGTGGCAATATTCATTACTTCACAAGAAACAAAGGTGTCTTTAATCTCGGTTCCATAAGCGCCAATATTTTGTACGGGCGTGGTTCCAACGTTTCCAGGAATTAGTGACATATTTTCGAGACCACCAAAATTTTGATCAATAGTCCAAAGCACAAATTCATGCCATGCTTCCCCAGCTTGACTTTCAACCCACACAAAATCAGCATTTTCGCTGATAATTCTTTTGCCTTTTAAATCAATATGAATTACTAAAGCATTTATATCTTGAGTTAGTAGCATATTACTTCCCCCGCCCAAAATAAATTTAGTATCTGTTTTGTGATTTTCTAAAACCGATTTTAGTTCTTCGTTGGAATGTACCGCAACAAATTGTTTTGCCTTGGCTTCAATACCAAAAGTGTTGTATTTTTTTAAAGAAAAGTTATCTTGAATTTGCATTTTCTATTGAATTTAAAAGCAAAGTTAATTGCAAAGTCGGCAATTTTAAAATGATTGTTAATGTTTTTTTGATTTTAAAAAAAACAGAATTCAAACTTTATTAGTTCTATCACAAAGTATGGCGTAAAGTTATACAAAGAAAAATAACTAAAGATTTGCGTAATTTTGTGTTTTATTAGTGAAATTTCGTTGAATAATTTACTCCATTTTAGAACTCAATTCAAACCAACGTTCTTCTTTTTCGTCTTTCAAATGAATTACTTTTTGCAATTCTATTGCTTTGGCTTCAATTTCGCTGTCGGCAACTTTACCATCCGAAAATAATTGTTCAATTTGTTTCTTTTGGAATTCTAAATCTTTAATTTCTTTTTCTATTTTGTTGAATTCTTTTTGCTCGTTGAAACTCAATCCTGCCGAAATGGTTTTGGCTTGTTTCCAGTTAGTATTTTTTTGAGCAGAATCATCTCCCCCTTTGGGTGTTGGGGGGCTTGAATCTTCGTAAGCTCTAAAATCGGAGTAATTTCCCGGGAAATTTTCTACAATTCCATCCCCTCGAAAAACGAATAAATCATCTACAATTTTATCCATAAAATACCTATCGTGTGAAACAACAAGCAAGCATCCAGGGAAATCCAATAAGAAACTTTCTAACACATTTAAAGTCACAATATCCAAATCATTGGTAGGTTCATCCAGAATCAAGAAATTCGGATTCTGAATCAAAACCGTACATAAATACAAACGTTTCAATTCGCCACCACTTAATTTCTCCACATAATCGTATTGTTTTTTGCTGTCAAAAAGAAAACGCTCCAACAGTTGCGAAGCCGAAATCAATTTCCCTTTCATCAACGGAATATATTCTCCGTATTCCTTAATAATGTCAATAACCCGTTGTCCCGGTTTTGGGTTGATACCGCTTTGGGTGTAATAACCAATTTTAATTGTATCGCCAGTAATTACTTTCCCGGAATCGGTAGGAATGGTCTGCGTCAATAAATTCAAGAAAGTCGATTTTCCAGTTCCGTTTTTACCAATAATTCCAATACGGGCACCACGTTGAAAATCAAAACTAAAGTTTTCTAAAATCTTTTTATCGCCAAACTTTTTCGAAATCTTATGCAACTCAATAATCTTACTTCCAAGACGTTCCATGTTGATTTCTAGTTCTACGACATTTTCTTTTCTTCTACTTTCGGCCTTTTCTTTAATTACATAAAAATCATCTTGTCGCGATTTCGATTTGGTCGTTCTTGCCTTTGGTTGTCTTCGCATCCAGGCCAATTCCTTCACAAAAAGGTTTTGCGCCTTGTCTACACTTGCATTTTCGGAGGCAATTCGTTCTTCCTTTTTCTCTAAATAATACGAATAATTTCCTTTATAACTGTATAATTTTCCGTTGTCCAATTCGATGATTTCGTTACAAACACGCTCCAAAAAGAAACGATCGTGCGTCACCATAAACAGCGTAATATTTTCTTTTGCAAAATAACTTTCCAGCCATTCAATCATTTCCAAATCCAAGTGGTTGGTTGGCTCATCCAAAATCAATAACTCGGGTCTATTGATCAAAATAATCGCCAACGAAAGACGTTTTTTCTGTCCACCCGACATGTTTTTGACCTTCAATTTGAAATCTTCCAACTTCAATTTGAATAAAATTTGTTTGAATTGCGTTTCAAAATCCCAAGCATTCAATCGATCCATATCGTCAAAAGCCAACTGATAAGCCTCGCTATCATCAGGGTTTTCTAACGCTTTTTCATAGCGTTCAATAACGTGAAGAATCTCATTATCACTTGCAAAAATACTTTCCTCCACCGTCAATTCGTCCTGCAACTGGGGCACCTGCGATAAAAATGCCATCTTAATTTCCTTACGCATCACCACTTGCCCAGAATCGGGTTCGTCTTCTCCGTTAATGATTTTCATGATACAGGTTTTTCCCGAACCATTTTTGGCAATAAAAGCAATTTTTTGGTCTTTATTAATTCCAAACGAAATGTCCTTAAACAACGTTCTCTCGCCAAAGGATTTCGATATATTTTCTACAGAAAGGTAATTCACAGTTATAATTTATTTATTTTTAGTAAGTTATGAGATTTTTAAAATTTGTGGGGTAATTTGTGGGGTGATTTCATATCAAAAAACAAATAATTTTTTCTCTTAGAGGGTCAAAGATACAATTCTATTTTTAATCAAAATTATCTTAAACCCGATGTTTTAAATCAAAAAAAAAAAGAAATCTATTTTGTTCTTTTTTTGTACAAGCAAGTTTATACAATTATGCACAAACACGCCACTACTCTATAAAAAATCCTTACTTCTAAAAACTACTTTAACTTCTCAATATATAACTTATACTGATTCAAATCAGCAAAAAATAAGTTATAAGATGAAAAAGAAAAAACACCTTCATACAAACTTTATAAAGTTTATTATAGAGAAGTATAATAGCGAAATTCAAGAACTACCTGAGGAAGAAACCAACTTACCTGATAACAAATTATCTGATGAGTTTGACAGAATCGTTAATGGTGATGAGGTTCAAGATGAAGTACAAGACGAAGCAGAAAATGATGAAGAAAACATTGATGACCTCATCGGGGAATATAGATTATTAGAAAAAATATACAAATCAAAAACCAATGGTAATATTTATAATAAAAGGAAATAAAAAGTATTATGACATTGAAACTATGAGAACAGTTTTGAAAGTACCAAGAGCAAAGATCCAAAGGGAATTAAAGAAACAAGATGCAGAAATAGTTAAATATAAAAACCTGCACTTATATCAAGAATCAACTTTCTTTAATTTGATGGAGTTGATTCTCATTGAAAAATTAAGAAAAATAGATGATTAATTTTAATAAGATTAAGAAGTGGAATGATGAGGTTAAAAAGAATAATGACAAACTAAAAGTTGAAACAGATTTTAACAAAAAAGAAAAGTTGAGGTTGCAAAATTCAGTTTTAGAATTAAAGATTAAGATTGAAAGATTGAATTAAAATGAAAAGGAATAAATCATTTCTTAATATATAATTTAAGAAATTAAAAAATCTTTATAGAATGGCGGATAATGAGATAACGCTGGGTTCTATATCGTACTGCACTACCAGGGGAATTATACAAAGTGCAATCGTGGCATTAAGGTCGGGAGCGATAGGTATAACGGTGCGTCCAAGAGCATCGTAAGTGGCTGACCCAATAGTAAATCAAGGACGATTTATTATGAACGTGATATTTATACGGCAAGTAATTATTGTAGGTAATGTGTTTAAGATGACCAAGCAGATTAAACCCTGTTCTTGGATAACTCATCTGAACATTCCAATTACCGGCAAGTTCCCACCACCTCTAGAATATTTAAAATCTTTAACCAAACGAATTAAAATACTTTGAGATGATAAATGTATGGTTTTTAGAAAATAACCTCCCAAAACCTGTATATTCATTCCAAAACAATAAATTATGATAAAACAAACCTCATCAGTTTACTGAAACAAAAAAAGAGGATTAACATAAACCAATCCTCTTTTCACTAAAATAAAGATAAAATTTATTTTTTAACTAACTTGATAGTTGACTCACCATTATCGGTTTTAAATTTTAATAAATAATTACCAGTTGGCAGTTTACTCATATCTAACTGCCCTGATAATGAATTTATTTCCTTTTCTTCAACTCGTTGTCCTAAAAGATTAAATAATGTAATTTTTAGAATAGGATTATTATTTTCAAAATTCACAACGTTATTAACTGGATTTGGATAACATACAAATTTATCTTTTGAAAATCCATTTAAACCTAATGCAACAGTTACTGTTATTGCCAAAGGTGAACTCTCACAACCATTATTTGTTTGAGTTACATAATAAGTTGAACCATTTACCAATAATGTAGTATTAGAAATAGGATTAACGTGATTAGTAGCATCTGATTGATTTGCATACCAAATAAGATTGGTCCCTGTTACTTGTAGATTCGACAAAGTTTGTCCTTGAGTGAAATTTTGTGAAATAGTACCTGAAGGATTTGTAGGTAAAGGATTAACTACAATGTCTACATTTGCTCCATTTCCTGTACATGAAACACTGTTATTTGTAAAGGTTGGGGTTACGGTATAGCTTACAGACGTTGGTGAGGTATTTGTAGTTGTTAATGTTTGATTTAATAAACTTCCACTTGAACTACTATTACCAATTATTCCTCCAACTGAACTCGTTGTCCAACTATAACTATTTGCACCGCCTATTGTATTTGAATAAATGTTACTTATCGAGGATCCGGAACATATTGTTTGACTAGTAACCGACATCGATGGTATTGGGTTCACTACAATACTTACACTTGCTCCACTTCCTGTACATGAAACACTGTTATATGTAAAGGTTGGGGTTACCGTATAGCTTACGACCGTTGCTGAGGTATTTGTCGTTGTTAATGTTTCAGACAAAGATGCGTTTGTTAAACTCCCTGTTGCAGTTATTCCACTTGGCAATGTTCGGCTCCATACAAAACTATTTGCTCCGCCTGTTGTATTGTTTGATGCAATTACGTTGGTTGATGTACCTGAACATATTGTTTGAGTGGATACAGTTGTAGATACTAATGGTATTGGATTAATTGCAATTATTGTTGACAAAGAATTAATTAATGAGTTAAATTCTAATATTCTTACTTTATAATTACTTCCGCTTACACTCGGAATAGTTCCAGAAATACTTTGAGCAACTCCACTTGTTGTTACTGTGTTTACAGTTCCTAAAAATTGAGTGCCACTTGAAAATGAACCACTAGAATTGGATAGTTCAATTTTAAAATTATTACTCGAACCGAAACCCGAATAATCGAAAGTTAAGGAAATTGAACTCCCTGAGCAATACGAAGAGGAAACCCCAACAACATTATTTATTGATGCTGCAAATGCGGAAACTCTAAAAGTTATAACAAAAAATAAGAGCAAATTTTTTTTCATATTATTTTATTTAAAAATTGGATTTCAAATTTAAAAAAAATCATAAATAAAAAAAATATTTTAATAAAAATTCAGTAAGTTACCTCAATAAATATTTATTATTCTTTACTTCATTTTATATCTAAAAAAACAATTCTCTTTTAAACCAGTTGAGTTTATTGAGAATTTAAAAATTTAACATTTTTTTAAGACAAAAAAGCATCTGTGAGCATCACGTAACTTTTGTTAAAAAAACGAATTTACAGGTGTTTTCAGAGGCAAAATCTTTGGAAGTAGTTAGTAACTTATTCTAAATAAATCAATTCTTTTGGGTAAAGAAGTAATTCTATTTTCGTTAGAATATCATATTTTTTGACTATACTTTTGCAGAAGAAATAATGAAACAAACATCATTATATGATAAACAAAAAAATAAATTTATTAGGTATAAAGCAATTAATTAACAACAAATAAAAACAGAAAAATTATGACAGAAGTAGAACAAAGAACAGTAATTAGTGAAACATTGTATGATGAATTACTTGAAAGGTTTGATACTAATATAGAGTATTACATTGAGAATATTGAAGATGTTCAAGATACACTTGAAGAACTTGATGAAATGCACTTATATGATTATGTTGAGGATTTAGTAATGAATAAGATTGAACTCTTAATTGATAGATATAAATTAGTGGTTGTGGATGGTATACTTAATACAGAATTGATAACACCAATCTATGTAGATTATATTAAGAAGCACGTGAATGGTACACTTCCATTTCGTGAAATTTAGAATAACTTTTAAATTATTGAGAAAAAATAGAGTAATAATAATAAATAAAAATTATGCAAACACAATCAATTTTCGATGGAGGATTTGTGACTTATCCAACAATTTTCAAAAAGTCAAAACCATTTTTTAACGAATCATTAATTACCAACAAAAAGTTTTGTTTGGGGCCTGGCAGAAAAATGAAAGGTTCTGTTACGAACTTAAAAAACAATGTAGGTATTAAAGTAGATGGAGTTGCCACTTTTAATACACCTTTCATATCAGGTAAAGATAAAGTTCTATATAATGGATATTTATTCAGTTTAGTTGTTAAAAGCAATATTGTATTAATTGAGATTCAAGATGGAAAATCATCTTTGCAATTAGAGTGCTGGGATCTAAATGAAATAGCAAAATCATTTAATTGTAAAAACCCTAAATGCGATGTTATTCCAACAAGTTATGTAGCAGACTTGATTACTGAAGGTAGATTACAAGTTAAGTTCAAAGTTGGTACTGATAAGAACCACGGAACAGATTGGAAACTTATATAGTTTCAAAAAATAAGTAGGAACGATTCAGATACTACTAAAATACGTAACAAACAAATTAATTAAGTAGGGAACGATTTAGATACAAACTTAATATTATTAACTATTAAAATATAAAAAGATGTAAACAAGTAGAGGAATCACCTCAAAATTCGGAACCCTGCCACAATAAGGGAAAGAAGTGGCCTCAATTTATTACTAACTTAAATAATCCATTATGGAAATCCATTTAACACATTTGTTAAAAATTTAAAATGCCAGTTCTCAAGATACTGGCATTTTTATTTGATAAATGTACCAAACCAAAAAGTGTATCATTTTAATTAATAAAGGTTAGGTGGTTTGATACGGTTTTTGTATCTTCGAAATATAAAATATTAAAATGATACAATATGAAAGTCGTTATATACTCTAGGGTTTCAACAAATAGTCAAGATTACAAAAGACAAACAGAGGAATTGTTAGAGTTCTCAAAAAATATGAATTATGAGGTTCTAAATATTTTTGAAGAAAAGATTTCTGGAGGAAAAACAAATGAGGAGCGACCAGAACTAATGAAAATGATAAACTACTTCAAATCTAATAAAATTGATAAAGTTCTTTGTTGGGAGTTAAGTAGATTAGGAAGAAATACTATTGAGGTTCTTAAAACTATTCAGTTGTTGAATGAGAATTGTATTTCTCTTTATATTAAAAACCACAATATCGAAACCTTAAACGATAAATGTGAAATAAATCCAATGTCCCAATTCTTAATTCAAATCCTTACCTCTGTTAGTGAGATGGAGAAAACTCAAATAAGACAAAGAATTAAATCAGGTTATGAGAGTTACAGAAAGAATGGTGGCAAAGTTGGTAGAAAAGAGGGATTTAAAAAAGATACAGAAACTCTTTTGATAGAACATAAGGACGTTGTTAAATTATTGAAGCAAGGATATTCTGTAAGAAAAACAATGAAACTAACTGATAAAAGTAGTGGGACTATTCAAAAAATTAAAAAACTAATTTCAGAATAATATGAATACCTCAACGAAATATAATCAACTTATGATTAAGATCGAAAATGACTTAATCCTACTTTATGAAAAGTTGAAAAATCACCAAAAAGAATTTAATAAAGTTAATTCAAATTGGGGATTTATTGGTGACCTTGAATATGTCAGTATTGAAATTGATGAGGTTGTGAAGTTTTTTAACAAAAAGTAGTGTTTAAAAACCTTATTTGTTAAAATGTAACATTTAAAGTAGATAAGTAAATTATCTTCATTACTTTTAATTTTCAATACCGTAAAAAAAAGTCGAAAAAACCGTAATTAAGTAAAAAATATGTTCGGTATTTTTGAATAATAAAAAACAATTTAATATGGATAGAATATCAGAAATTCACCACCTTCTCAGTCAAATAATTCCATTGCAATCAGAAAAAATTAGTATTGAAACAAAACTAATTTTTGATGAAGAAAATTATTTGAAGACATTTGATGAATCAAAAAGAGATGAAGTTATTAATGGTCAACAATCTCTCGCAGAAATAGAAAATCAACTTCAACCATTGCAAATTAGATTGCGTGAATTGCAAGTTAAGTACTTAATTCAATATAAAGGGAAGTTTTTTGATCCAAGAAATAATACATATTATTGGGAAACCTATGTAGAAGAATTATTTTTAAAAAATGATTGTAATATTAATACCTTTGAAAATAGTTGGGAAAGTTATACTCAAATTCCTAATTCGTCTAATTTACTAGAAGAAGTTTATCACTTTCTTTTAATGTACAGATTTTCTAAATTCACAATTTTAAATATCAGAAAACTTAATAACAACTAAAAAAAAATAATTTAACTATAATCTATGGTCTTTATTAAAATCATCTGATATAATTTTACCTTTCTTAAATTCAAACCCTTTACTAATGTAGGTAGAAGTCATGGAAAGCACAGAGTGATTTAGACGATCACGAACGTCATTCAAATTTATTCCATCTAAAAGAATAATTCTATTTACAAAAGTATGTCTTGCATTATGTGAACTCAAAGCATCTACTGACAAATCAAACTTTTTACAAATCTTCTTTAGACTGGTATAATAAAAAGCATTTATAGATTTCATTTTATTATACTGTTCTTGTGTGAATGTATTTAGTTTATTGTAACCTTTAAAAACATCTGATTTAATAACTGATTGAAATAGGTATTGGTCTTTAGGGAGTTTCTTTAAATCATCAAAAATCTTTCGCTTTACAAATACATCAATCTGATTAGATATATCTTCTAACCTATCTAAATTTGATAGTAGTTCTTTATCATTCTTATCCACAAAATCATAGTTTTTATAACTTATTGAATTACCTACATCAAGTGGATTATCATATCTCTTTCTAATTATTGCAGTAAGTTCATTATACGATACAGATTGATTACCATAGATGGTAGTAATTTTAGTTGCTTTGTATTGGTTATAGTAATCAGGAAGCTCTAATATATCAATCAACATTTTATTTATATTTCTATCAATGTCAATCTTCATACTCTTTTTGTTTTTCAACATCATATACTCACAATAGTCTTTAGTGAAGTTACCAACCTTTAATAATATTAAATCACTAACTCTCATTCCATTTGTATATAATGATAACAAGAACATTCTTGAATAGATAAACAATTCATCTTCTTTTGTAATATGTCTTAACTTAGATATATCTTCTCTTGTTACCAATCTTTTAGGTTTAACATCTATTTTCAATTCTAATTTCCTAAATGGATTTTTAGGAAAGTTTACTTTTAAATCTTCATCATCAATTGCATCATTCATTACCGCTTTCATTGAAGATAAATATGTTTTGATGGTACTATCTGTTAAACTCTTATTTCTTAAATATGTTATGTATGATACAATAAATTCTTTTGTTAATTCAGTGAATAGTAAATCTGATTTATTTTTAAATAATAGATATTGGTTTAGTTTATTTAAAGAATTTAAATAAGATTTCTTGGTACTTGGTTTGTCAATCTTATTCATCTGATTTTTATAATAGTTCAGAAAAGAAGTTTCAACTTCAACTTCAACTTTCTTTTCAATTGGTTCTTCAAATACATTTATGTTAATCAAGTTGGATATCTGAATGTTCAATTCAGTTACATCAAATCTTTTATTCTTGCTGAATGCTTTAAATTCTTTATTGTAAAATTCATATTCATCTTCTGTCATTCTTCTGTTTAAAGATTTCTTCTGTCTTTTTTTTTCCATCAGAATATAAAATGAATAAATATCCAAAATTGTCACCTCTTTTCTTCTTCTGTAATATTACATTTGACTGCATCAGTTCTTATTTTTTTTACCAAATGTAATAAATATAATTAAAAGTGGGGTGATAGTGGGGTTATTTTATTGTGAAAAAAGTTATATTTTATAAAAAACAAATTTTGTAAAGTATTGAAAATAAATAGATTTTATATTTTGTAATGTATATTAATATTTTCTACAGAAAGGTAATTCACAAGTGTATTTTTTTTGCAAAAATAGTCTTTTGTTTCAAGTTTGACGTTTAAAGTTTCAAGTTTGTTGTAGCGAATGGCTTGGGCTTTATCAGTAAAGCTAATTCCCGCTTTCCGTTTCAATCTTTTCATTTTTAAGAAAAAATGAAAAGGATTTTCACTTCACTCGGGGCTAGCAGGAAAGGTAATTGCTTTTTTGTTTTAATTTTCAAAACACAAAACAATAAAATTTGTATATTTGATTATCAAATTCGATTACAATGGAAAATTCAAATAAAAAACACCCAAATACAGATTCTATTTCTAAAGTTGAAGAGCCAGCTTTGGAATATACTAAGACTGAAAAACTGGAGACAGAAATAGAATACCATCCCGTTTTAGAAAGTCTTATTCTGAAAGCAATAAAAGAATCGGAGGAAGGAAAAAGTATTCCCCATGAAGAAGTGATGCGAAGACTTAAAGAACGTTATCCTTTTTTAAATGGGGTGTAAAATAAATTGGCAGCCCACGGCATATAC
>CANGCT010000074.1 GCA_947452415.1 Flavobacteriaceae bacterium | reverse complement strand
TTGAGTCTGGATAGAGAGAACCTAATTGAATCTGTCAATTTGGTGACCAGTGGTAACTTGGAATCTTAACTATAAGACACCGTATGTATTAATTTTATGCAAACTTACTACTAATATTTCTATTAAACGATAAAATAGTGTTAATAAATTGTTAATAGTATTTGTTTATTCGCCTTAAATGATTATTGTTCGCCTTCCGAAATGAATACGTGGCATGGAATTAGGTTGTATGGCGTGCTTTCATAAACACATTTGTGTATTAAAAACAAGGGTTTCAGAGCGAAAAGATAAAATTTGACGGATAAGGTTTGCTCAATTGAGCAAAGGCTAAAATTGGGTTATGGCTGTTTATTTTAACAAATAAATTCCAAATTTATTTATTTGATTATTGGTTAATGATTTTATTTGGCTTTCGTTTTTTAAAATTAATAATCCGTCAATTACACCTTCGTCAACTTGTTTTTTACCATCTTCAATTGAAATTATAATTTTTGGTTGAGCAATCATTTTTTCAATTTTCACTTTAGGTTTAATATTTTCAGGAAGATTTTTAACGGAACTATATGCAGATGAAATGCTAATTTCCCCTGTACTTAATTTTTTTATGATTGCTTTTGAAGCTTTGCTTTGCACTGCATTATATCTAACAACTGAAGCCCTACCAACACCTGCTAATTTTGCTATTTCAGTATTTGTATCAATTGTTGAATCTACTTTGATGTTCTTTCCTGCTTTTGAAAGATTGTCTTTCGCCATTTTTTCAATAGATTCTTTTGAAAGATAAGCCAGTTGGATTTTCTCAACGCTAGTCAAATTTCTTCTGTGAAATTGATGCTTAACCATCCAAAACTTAATGTCATCAAGGCTTTTGAAATCTTCTTTTACTTCTTTGGTTGGAATATTTTTCTTTTTTAACTTAATACAGGCATTTAATCTAGTATGACCTTCAATAACAAGTTTTTGTCCATCTTTTGTTTTAAAGTATAAAATAGGGTCATTAAGCCCATTCTTTCTGATGTTGTCTTCTAATTGACTATAGAGCAATTTCTCCATCAAAGGTAAATAGGATTTCAATTCCCAAATGGAATTTAACCCCTCATATTCATCCATAATAAAATAGTCCTCATCAAAAATAGTCATTATTGGAACTGATGCATTTTTAATTGTTGGATTTGCTTGGTAGAACATGCCATCCAATTGACAACCTCCTTTCGCATAATAACGATGACCTTTATTAAGAGAAGGGTCATTGGGATTTGGATTATGTTTTGGCATTCCCCATTGTTTAAAGAAAAAAGGTACGCCTTGTTGTTCGCAATTATTTTTAACCTTCAATACCCATTCTTTTTCAATTGGTCTTGCTCTATTGTCGCCACTCTCTCCACCTGCGACTAACCAGTTGATTCCTTCTAGGTTCAAATCAGGCAATTCCTCAACCAAAGGTTCAACTGATAAAAACTTATATTTTGCACCACATTTAACAAGTTCTTCAATTCTTCTAACTCCAGCAACATGACCAACAGAAACACCCATCCAAATATTATCTGTCCAATTTAAGAAGGGAGAATATTTAGTTAATTCGTGATGCCTTTTTGTAAGTACTTGGTAGGTGTGCTTTGTTTCATTCATAACTTTAAAAATCTTCTGCAAGAATTCCAATGTAACATCCTTATGAAACAAATCAGACATACTGTTAACAAATACTGTTCTCTCTTTTTTCCATTTAAAAGGGTCTCCCAAGGCATCTTCATGTTCAGCAAAGACATCGAATCCTAGTTTATACCGTGGTTGATTAGGCATGTGCATCATCCTTTTGGTCATTACTTCTGCATAGCAAAAATCACATTCTTTGGAAATTTTTGTGCAGCCCGTAGTCGGATTCCACGTCTTATTCGTCCATTCTATATTTGAATCTGCCATAATTTTTTCTTTTATAAAGTATAAAAGTATAAAAATTAAGGTAATAAACTTATTTTTTGATAAGTTGTAGTTTTTTGAATTTGGAAATCACATATAGAAATTTGAGTTGCTGATGCCAAAAACGCATCACTAAAAACAAAGGTATTGTAATTAATGTATTGTAATTAAGTGTTTTATATAATTAATATGTCTTGACAAATTGAATGTTATTATTAAAAAGAAAGGGTAAAATGGCAAGACATATTCAAATATTAAAACATTAGTCAAACAAACTATTATAAACCGCCCAACTTTCGCATTGAATTAATAAATTTTGAATAGCAAATAAGGTTTGCTCAATTGGGCAAAGGCTAAAATCGGTCCGTAAATAAGTACTTATAACAAATAATTACAAATTCTAGTTCAAATTGACCACCTGCCTTCTCACAGGATACCTGCCTAATATTTACCCAGGCTGCCCCAACTAGTCAATACTATCCCTTAATTATTCACGAAAAATCTACCATGAAAATTGGGATATTTTTTGGGGAAGCCCATATCAAAAAAAATATTTTTTAAAATTTTTTGACTCAGAAAACTAGGTCTCTACTATGGTATTATAAACTTTTAGCACGTAAATACTATATAACACTAGCACCTGTCTGCTATACTAGACACAAGTACAAAACCTTGTTTGCACTACTAAAATCCAAATAAAGTATAAAGCTGTTCGATTACGCTTACTCTTTATTTCTCAACGTTTAATAAATCATTTCAATTTATGAAAATTAAATTAACTATTTTTATCCTATGATAAAAACGATTATAGTTGATGATGAGTATAATGCAAGGGAGTTTTTAGAACAACTTCTGATACGTTATTTTCCTGATAAGTTTTTGGTGCTTGCAAAATGTGAAAGTGCTGATGAAGCTTTAAATGCAATAGAAAATTTCAATCCAGAGTTGGTTTTCTTAGATATTCAAATGCCTAATAAAAATGGTTTTGAGTTAATAAAATCTTTGAAGACTATCAATTTTGAAGTGATTTTCACTACTGCTCATTCTGAATTTGGAATTGATGCTGTAAAAGCTAGTGCATTGGATTATTTATTAAAACCAATTGGTTATATAGATTTATTGGAAGCGATAAAAAAATATGATGGAAAACAATACAAAGCCTCTCAGCAAGATAGGCTAATGTTACTAATAGAAAATATTGATTTTGGCAGTTCTGAATATCATAAGATTGCTTTTCAAACAGAAACAGGCTTTGAATTTGTAAAAGTAAATTCAATTCTATATTGCGAAGCTGAAAGCAATTACACTAAAGTTGTCTTTTTAGATGGAAAGAAAATTACACTAACCAAAACACTTAAATTAGTTGAAGAAATATTACCAAAGGATATTTTCAAACGGATTCACAGAAGCTACCTTGTTAACATAAATTATGTGAACCGATTTAATAAGACAAATGATTATTTTGTAGAATTGACAAATGGTGAATCACTTCCTGTTTCGGTCAGAAAAAAAGATGATTTCATCAATGATATTATTAAAAAAAAATAGCTTACTTCTTTTTCTGCTACTTGTTGTAAATGCAGTAATCGCACAAACAATTCCAAGCAAGAACATCACTATAAATGATGGACTTCCTAGCAACAGTATCAAATGTTTTTTTAAGGATAGTCGAGGTTTGATGTGGATTGGAACAGAAGCTGGATTGTGTTGTTATGATGGAACTTCATACAAGATTTATAATGAAACCAATGGGTTGAAATATTGTCAGGTTTGGTCTATTGTTGAGGATAAAGACAAAAATCTTTGGTTATCACTATACGGGAATGGACTTGCTAAATTTGATGGAAAAAAGTTTACATATTTTGGTAAAAAAGAGGGGCTGATTAACAACTGCATCCGAAAAATTGTTTATTCTAACACATACAACTGTCTTATTATCGGCACTGAAAACGGATTAAGTTTATTCGATGGAAAACACTTCAAATCATTTGTTCAAAAAACTTCCATAGGCAAATTTCAAGTCGTTGGAATCAATGAAAAAGCAAATCAAACCTTAATCACAGTTTCTCGTTCAGATGTTTTTAATCTTGAAAACCAAAAAGATATTCAACAGTCAACACTTAAAAAGATTTTTACGCCATCATTGATATTATATTCATCATTTATTGATGGCAACACCTATTTTGGCGGAGGCTCATTAGCTGATTTGTATTTGAAAAATCTAAAAACAAATTCGGAAACAAAAATTTCATGTCCAATTATTTGGGATTTTGTTAAGGATGATGCGAATAATATTTATGGTTCTGGTTGGAATGTGATAGACCCAAAAGGAGGCTTATTTAAGTTTTCTAACAATCAATTGACCGACATAACCCAACAAGCCAATATAACTTCAACTGCCTTATGGTGCTTGTATTACGACAAAGAAACCAAACAACTATGGGTTGGTTCTATTGACAAAGGTGCTTATATAGTTGATTTAAGCCAGCAAAAAAAGATTTTTGAAGCATCATACTTTGGATTAAAACAACTTGAGATTCAATGTTTATTTAATGATTCCAATAATAATAAATGGATTGGAGCAAGGGATAACATTATTATACTTCATAAAGATTTAAGCTTTATAACATTTGATAGCAAACAACTTTGGAAAAAAATTGATGCTTATTTCAAACAATATGGACTTTCTCCCTATTCAATTGGTTCATACAACTTTTATAGAAAACGAAATAATTTCACGTACTTTAATATTGTTGCAGATAACGAAGGCTATATATGGGCAACTACAACATTTGGGATATTCAGTTTTGATAAAAACTATAATCTTCGATATTTTAATTTTACCGATGGCGGTCACATTGCATTTGATGAAAAGGATAAATTTTTATTTGGTGCGATGTATTCCGATATGTATTTGAACACTCATAAGTTTGACCGATTAAACTCAGAACAACTTTCAATAACAGACAAAAATACTCCAACACATATTTCTAAAATTGTAAATGATGGTAATCAAATTTGGTTTGGGTCAAGCTCTAATGGACTTTATATTTATTATAACAATACTTTCCATTCGTTAAACCTACAGAAGCAATTCAGCGAAAAATACATTAAAGACATTATTATTAATGATAAAGGTGAGTTGGTCATTGGCACAAATAGTGGAAGAATTTACATTGGCAAATGGTTAAGCAACAAATTACAAATACTGCATGTTTATTATCCAAATAAAGACCTATATGGTTCGTCAATTTCATTTATTCGGCAATCCAACGGATATTATTTCATTGGAACAAATAAAGGCATAAATGTCATTAAAGACCATAAATTTATAAAACTTATCAATCAATCCGAGGGAATAAACGATGTCCAATTCAATGATTGCAGCAAAGATAAAAATGGTAATTTATGGATTGCAACCAATGATGGATTGGTGTTTCTCGATGTGAAAAAATCACTATTGAAAAAGTCCTGTCAAAATTCAATTCAAATTACCGATATTAAAGTAAATGGAGTAAATCAGAAAAACAATTCCGAAAATCTACATTGGGGAAGTTATGTGAATAGTGAACTAAAACTTAGTTACAATCAAAATGATATTGAGATATTCTTCAATAGTTACAATTTACACAATGCCGATAAAAATGTATATCGATATAAAATTATTGGATTAACTACTACTTGGAGTGGTTTTGATAATGCTACAAAAATTCAATTAAGAGGGATTCCAAACGGAAGATTCAAGTTGATTATTCAAGGAAAAAATATTGGAACTGGAGCTATTTTTCAGGATAAAATACTTTCACTCATAATTACTCCGCCATTTTGGAAAACAAGTTGGTTTATTATAAGTTGCATAATTGGAATACTACTAATTGGATTCTTTACTTATAAAAAAAGGATTCAATTTTTACAAGCTAAGAGCGAAATTCAAAAACGCATGGCTGAAACCAAGATGGAGGCATTGCAAAGCCAGATGAATCCTCATTTTATTTTTAATGCCATGAATTCAATTCAAAACTTTATTATTAAAAACAATGTAGATGAAGCTTTGATGTACATGACTGAATTTTCAAAATTAATACGTCAAACACTGGATAACTCTTCTCAACCAAAAATTAGCCTTGAAAAAGAAATTCACTACTTAGAAACTTATATAAAACTAGAAAACATGAGGTTTAAAGAAGCTATCAACTTCAAAATAAACCTTCCTAAAGAAATTGACACCTATGCTATTGAAATCCCTCCAATGCTATTGCAACCTTTTGTAGAGAATGTTTTTGTTCACGCTTTTGATTCCAATTCTAAAAATCCAACATTAGAAGTAACTTTTGTATTGAAAGAAAACTTATTAATTTGCGAAATCAAAGACAATGGGAAGGGAATTAATAAAGATAGATTGAACAAACTTAACACTTCAAAAGGAATAAAATTAGTTAAAGAACGTATTGGATTATTGCAACATGTAACTACTGAACCCGTCACAATCATTTCAGTTCCAAATCAAGGAACTACCATTATTCTAAATATAGAATTAAAGTGTTAAATACGCTTAATAACCAAAGAGGTACGCTCACTAAATCTTCGATTCAATTTATTTTCATTAGTATATTTTTGAACTCAATTTTAAATGAAAAAAATATGAAAAAAATATTTACTTTCTTATTACTAATAACTTCAATGTTTGTAAATGCACAATGGAGTTCTCTCAACGGTTCATTTGGATTTACCGATGCATTTCCTGCTGTGGCAATTTCTGGAAATTCTATTTTTATTGCAACAAGCAATAATGGAGTTTATAAATCCGATGATAATGGAGAACATTGGTTTCCATTTAATAATGGTCTATCAACATCTTATATTACGAACATGAAAATAAATGGAACAAATATATATTTAGCAAATGCAACTGGACTTTATGTTGCAGATATTAATATAGGAATTTGGACTTTGAAAAGGATTGTTCCTGAAAGTGTAAACCCATCGCCATATCTTACAGCTATTGAATTCAATGGTAATCAAATATTTGTAGGTTCTTATATTGGTTTGTTTACTTCAAATGATATTGGACAAACATGGTCTCAACTCGGAAATAATACTAACATAAGTAGCGTCTTATTTGACAATAATAATTTATATATAGGAAATAGCAGCGTTTCAAAATCAACTGATTTAGGAGTTACTTGGACTACGATTAGTAATGGTTTGCCTATTAATTCGGGCTACCCAAATTACCATGATTTCAGTTATACTTCTATATATAAAAATAATGGAAAACTGTTTATTGGTGCTTTTGAAAATTATAGTTGGCAAAGTTCTAATGGAAATGTTTGTACATCTGTGGATGAAGGACAAAATTGGGTTGTAAATAGTAACAATATGGGATTAATAAATAATTTTTTTAAAATTAATAATGATTTATTTCTATGTGGTAGGTATGGATTAAAAAAATCAATTAATAATGGATTAGTTTGGACAGATGTTTCAATTCCTACATCCAGCGATTTATCTAACATGAAATATTCTATGTCAGGTTCTGAAATTGTATTAGTTAGCAAAGGATATAATAATATTAACGGAAATGTTTTTATTTCAAATGATAGTGGGTTAAATTGGAGAAAAATTAATGGAAATTTACTGGGAATTCCTATTAATTCAATTCAGTTTTTAAATTCAAAAATAATTACAAGTTCATCAAATTATGGTAATATCTATACATCCTCATTTGATGGTAGTGATTGGAACGAAGGAGTAAGCGGAAAAAATATCACATCTACAGGTACTGTAATTTATAAATCAGAGGGGGCAACTTATAATAATTCATTTAATTCTATTTATTCATCTATTGATGGTTATAATTGGACGCTAAAAAACAACAATCAAGTGTATGGTGAAATAATAATGATGAAAGCAATTGGAAATACAGTTTATGCAAGCACCGTTAGTAACAGACTCTTTAAGTCCAATGATTATGGAGTTACTTGGACTTTAATTTCTACTATTTCACAAATAAATAATATCCTAAAAGACGGTAACACTTTGTATATAACAAGTGGAGCAGTCTATAACACTAATGATATATATAAATCAATAGATAATGGAGTTAATTGGATTTCCATAAAACCTAATAATTTATCGAATTTTATATCTTCAGCGGTACTTAAAGGTAGTGATTTGTATATTGGTACAGCACACCGTACAAGTAATGGAGCAATAGATAGTCAAGGTGTCTTTAAATCTATTGACGGAGGAACTTCTTGGAGTTTTGTAAATAATGGATTTGAGACTTTATGCGTAGATGATATTATTCAATCAAATAATATATTATATACAATTAATGAAGAAACTAATGTGTCAGGAAATTTAAGAAAAATGTATATGTCTGCTGATAATGGTTCAAGTTGGCAAGTGATATCTACTTCTACTTTGAATGGTGCAATTCCACAAAAATTAGAAAGCAATGGAAATTATTTATATTGTGGAACATCTAATGGTCTGTGGAGAACATCTTTATCTTCATTAAATTCAGCTGTTTTTTCCTCAGCTTCAAATAGCCAAATAATTATTTATCCAAACCCCACTAACTCAAAAATAAATATTGACTGTGGCAGTCAATCTAACTTAATCGGTAGTCAAATAAAAATTACAAATACATTAGGTCAGGATATTTATAATTCAATCCTAAATCGAACTGTTTATGAAATTTCATTAGGCTCAATTGCTACTAGTGGTTTGTATTTTGTAACAATTATAAATAATCAAGGAAAATTGATAGCTACTCAAAAGATAATATTACAATAGTTAAGTTAGTATTTTTAGTTAGAAAGCCACGAACTTATCGTGGCTTTCTACGCTTAATAATCAAAGTGGTACGCTCAATAAATCTTCGGTTCAATTTATTTTAATTAGTATATTTTTGAAATCAATCTAAAATAAAATGAGAATCACATTACTATTTTTGACAATTAGCATAGGATTATCGGCTAATGGTCAGAATCTACATCATCAAATGCTTTCTGCCCAAGGAGCAAGCAAAGTACTCTCCAACGGAACGTATGTAAGTCAAACTATTGGTCAACAAAGCGTAATTGGAAACTATACCCAAGATGGTAAAACCTACGGGCAAGGTTACCAGCAAGGTGTCTGGAGCAAATACATCCAAAGCACCACGAACAATCCAATAACATTGATTGTTTATCCAAATCCATTCATTAGTAGCATAAACTTTCAATTTTCGCAACCTATAAAAGCACTCATTCACATAGAGCTTTTTGATATAAGAGGAAGGGTTGTGTTTCAAACAGACCAGCAACCATCAGAAAATACTCTTACACTAGAGATACCAAATATTGCGTCAAGTAATTATCTAGTTAAGCTTAGTACACCAAACTATACCTATTATTCACAAATACTAAAACAAGAATGAGAAAACTTCTATTATTAGCTGTGTTTGTATTGTCTATACAGAATATACAATCACAAGAAATTTATTTACAAACTGGTAAAAACTATACCCAATACGATTACAAAAGCGACAATGGTTCAACACCAAGTCTTCAATCTGGAAGCGGTAATTTCTATGAAATAGGTTATCAAATGAATCTAAGTAACAAAAAATTAAAATATGCAGTTGGGTTGTCTCTTAATGAGTACAACGCTATTGGAGGTAACCAAGTAAGTTCTTATTCTTGGAATACACAATACTTAGGTGTTCAAAATACCATCTCGTTGGCTTTTGTTAAAAAAGGTGGGTTTGAAGGTTCGGTTAACGTTGGAGTCGGTTTAGCTACTCTTATATATGGTAAGCAAAATATCAACGGTCAATATTTGGACTTGTCTTCTCAAAAAGAGTTTTCAGGTCTTTGGATAGCACCCAAATTAGGACTTACGGCTAGTTACAACGTTGAAAATGATATTTACTTAAGTTTGGGATATGGCTATTCGAAAAGCTTCAATGTAACTAACAATACCTCGGAAAAACTATCATTCAATACTAACCAAATTCAATTTGGAGTTCACTTTTTATTTAGATAATATCAACTATTATGAAAAAAATATACCTATTATTACTACTAGTATTTTGTTCTGCAATGTATTCCCAAACTAGCGGAATAACCTATCAAGCTGTTATTTTAAACCCAGAAGGAGAACATATCCCTGGTTATAATAACCAAAGAGCACCACTTGTAAACCAAGCAGTTTGTTTACGATTCAAAATATTTGGAGGTACAACACTTGAATACCAAGAAAGCCTTGCAACTACAACTGATGAATTTGGAATGGTAAACGTTGTAATTGGTTCAGGTACACCAACAGGAGGAACTGTATCAACATTTAATGCTATCGTTTGGAATGGTAGTCCAAAGAGCCTTGTAGTTGAAGTGGATTTGAAAGGACTTTGTACAACATTTGTTCAAATAAGTGACCAACCATTTACTGCTGTGCCTTATGCTTTGTATTCAGCAAGTTCAGGAACTGCTGGACCGACAGGACCACAAGGTGCTAATGGAAAAAACGCATTGGTAAACACTACAATTGAACCTGCTGGAATTAACTGCCCGACAGGAGGTACTAAAGTTGAAGTTGGATTAGACACCAACAACAATGGAGTATTGGACTTAAATGAAATCAATGTTTCACAAACAAAATATATCTGTAATGGTGCTCAAGGTATTCAAGGAGCAACAGGACTGCAAGGACCTTCTGGAACAAATGGAACCAACGGTTTAAATGGTTCTGTAGGACCTCAAGGACCAGTCGGTTTAACAGGACCAGTTGGTCCACAAGGTGTTGCTGGTACTAATGGTACAAACGGAAACAACGGAGTTGATGGTTTGTCTGCCTATCAAATATGGTTGAATGCAGGAAATACAGGAACACAAGCACAATTTTTGGCTTCACTTCAAGGTGCTCAAGGACCACAAGGTCCTGCTGGACTAAACGGTTTAAATGGCACTATTGGTGCTACTGGAGCTCAAGGACCAATTGGATTAACAGGACCAGCAGGTATAAACGGAACAAATGGTGTTAATGGAGCTCAAGGACCACAAGGTATAGCTGGTATCAATGGAACTAATGGTCAAGATGGAGCTACTGGGGCTCAAGGACCACAAGGCGTTGCTGGAACCAATGGTCAAGATGGTTTATCAGCATATCAAATATGGTTAAATGCAGGAAATACTGGAACACAATCACAATTTTTGGCTTCACTTCAAGGTCCAGCTGGACCACAAGGAATACAAGGTTTATCAGGCACAAATGGAACAAACGGAACCAATGGTTCTGTTGGTCCACAAGGTCCAATTGGTTTGACAGGACCGCAAGGAATAGCTGGAACAAACGGAACAAATGGAGTTGATGGTTTATCTGCTTATCAAATATGGTTGAATGCAGGAAATACAGGAACTCAAGCACAATTTTTGGCATCGCTTCAAGGAGCAACTGGTCTTACTGGACCACAAGGACCACAAGGACCACAAGGACCTGCTGGAACAAACGGAACCAATGGAGCAACTGGAGCAACTGGACCACAAGGTTCAACAGGTCTTACAGGTACTGCAGGAGCACAAGGAATACAAGGTTTGACTGGAGCAACAGGACCTCAAGGTTCTATTGGACTTACTGGAGCGACTGGACCGCAAGGTACACAAGGAATACAAGGTGTTGCTGGAACAAATGGTACTAACGGGAAAAATACGTTAGTTAAAACAACTACTGAATCAGCTGGAGTTAATTGTGCAACGGGTGGAACTAAAGTTGAAGTTGGATTGGATGCCAACAGTAACGGTGTATTAGATGCTGGTGAAGTAAATGCAACCTTGACAAAATATATTTGCAATGGGGCAGTTGGAGCTATTGGGGCTCAAGGAGTAGCAGGAACCAATGGAGCAACTGGACCTCAAGGACCTATTGGTCTTACAGGTGCTACTGGACCAGTAGGTCCTCAAGGGATACAAGGTGTTGCTGGAACAAACGGTGTTGATGGAAAGAATACGTTAGTAAACACCACAACAGAACCAGCAGGAACAAATTGTGCAAATGGTGGAACCAAAATAGAAGTTGGTTTGGATATTAATAGTAATGGAATATTAGAAAGCAGTGAAGTTAATAGTTCTTTGACTAAATATGTTTGTAATGGAACAAACTCAACAGGAGGTTCTAATGGCGGTGTTCATATAGAAGTGTTTACGGCAGGGACATACAATTGGACTGTTCCATCTGGGGTTACAAATGTTGTAGCAGAAATGTGGGGTGCTGGAGGTGGAGGAGCGGTTGGATTTTATTGTGGCTTAGCAGGTTCAGGGGGTGCTGGAGGTTA
This sequence comes from Flavobacteriaceae bacterium, assembly GCA_947452415.1. GTDB lineage: Bacteria > Bacteroidota > Bacteroidia > Flavobacteriales > Flavobacteriaceae > Flavobacterium. Next base: position 1,359 of record CANGCT010000074.1, on the reverse strand, counting down.
TGGCAAAGGAAATGCTGTAGTAACACCTGGAACTGTTATTACTATAATTGTTGGTTCAAAAGGATTAGGATGCACTGCTAATTCTGGTTGTAATGGAAGTGATGGTGGAGATACAATTTTTTCAAATTTAGTTGCTAGTGGTGGTAAAGGAGGCATGTCAATTTATATAGGAGGGGCTTGTTGTTCAGCGGGTTCTATTGACGGAAATTCTGGAACTTGTAACGCTTTATTAAATTGTTCATCGCCTAATCTAAATTCTTGTATGACTTTTATGGGGATACCTTATGGAAAAGGAGGAAGTGGTCCCTGTGGTGGACCTTCTGCTGGAACTAGTGAGAATGGTAAAGATGGATATTTGATTTTAACTTATTAAAATATAATAAAATTATTATGACAAAAGATAAATTGAATGAATTAATTGAAAAAGCACAAAAACATATTGGAAAAGAAATACCTGTAAAAAAAGGTGAAGATAATCCAAATAATAAAAATGAATTTATCAAACATACTTTTAAATCTATAGGCACCATTTGTTCATTTATTGATAGTGGTAAAGAAAGTTTTGAAATTAATGGAATTCTTGAAGATTCAAATAAACAAATTATTAATACAGTGTCATTATGGTCAATTGTTAATTATTTTGAATCCCAAACAACAAAAAACAAAGAGGACAAGGATATAAATAATACTAAAATTGTTTAAAATGCAAAAACTCACAAAAGAAGAAGCAGTAAATTTATCGGAAAAAGTGAATAAATTATTATTAGAAAAAAAGGTAAATTAAAATTAACTTTTCATGACGACACAACAATTATCATTAATTGTTTGAATATGGAGTCAAAAATTGATGATACAAATTTTTATTGCACTCTTAATACTTTTTCAACTAATATAAAAGAAATTAAGACACATAGCATATATGATTTAAAGGATGTAAATTAAAAAAAACTATTAAACCTCTTCTCGAAAAAGAGAACGAATCTTTTTCGAGAATGGCAGAATGGTTAATGCAGCAGTCTGAAAAACTGTAGGTTCAGAAATGGGCTTGTGGGTTCAAATCCCACTTCTACCGCTGTTCTCGGGACAAGTTTAGTGCTTGTCCCTTTTTTATTACTATTTAATAACTGTGTATGGTCTTTTATATCTGATAATTCTCGGCAAATTTATCCCAGTCTATATTTTTAACACCATCTAAAATAATATCATGTAATGATTTATGAGGTTCGTCATTCCCAAACCACATTACAATTAATGCACAACCATCAAACTGATTTTCCTTATCATCAATTGTTTCAGAAGAGGATAACCAAACACTATAAACAATAGGTTTCAATACATTTTTTTCATCAGAATACATAT
>CANGCT010000073.1 GCA_947452415.1 Flavobacteriaceae bacterium | reverse complement strand
CAACATGAAAAAAGTGAATAGTTTTTTATTGTCAATTTACCCCCAAAATTAGGTGGTCAATTTAAACTGGAAAGTGGTGGTCAGTTTGCTCCGGAAATGGTGGTCAATTTAGACTGGAAAGTGGTGGTCAATTTGACCGGATTTTCCAGCTGTAGTTCAAAAGACTCCTTTGATGGAAAATCTTAATTTATCGGAAGAGTTTAATGCAACTATTCTTTTAAAAAGAGAAGATTTACAGGTGGTTCGTTCCTATAAAATTAGGGGTGCTTATAATAAAATTAGTTCTCTTACCGAAGCCGAACGAATGCAAGGAATTGTTTGTGCAAGTGCAGGAAATCATGCTCAAGGCGTTGCTTATTCGTGCGATTTATTACAAATAAAAGGGGTAATTTATATGCCAAAAACTACTCCGAATCAAAAGATAAAGCAAGTACAACTGTTTGGAAAAAAATATGTGGAGATCATTTTAACTGGCGATACTTTTGATGATGCTTTTTCCTCGGCGGTTGCTGCTTGTAAGAAAGATAATTCTATTTTCATTCATCCGTTTGATGATTTAAAAGTTATTGCCGGTCAAGGAACTGTTGCTTTAGAGATATTAGAATCAGCTAAAAAGCCAATTGATTATGTATTTATTCCTATTGGCGGCGGCGGATTGGCAGCAGGGCTTTCTACTGTTTTTAAGCAATTAAGTCCTACCACTAAAATTATTGGTGTGGAACCAAAAGGAGCACCATCTATGCAGACTTCTATTGCTAATAATAAAAACACGGCTTTAGAAAACATCAATAAATTTGTAGATGGCGCTGCGGTGAAACAGGTTGGCGACATCACTTTTTCTATTTGCAAAGAAAATCTCGAAGACATTGTTCTAGTTCCCGAAGGGAAAGTATGCACTACTATTTTACGATTGTACAATGAAGAGGCAATGGTTGTGGAACCCGCAGGTGCTTTAACCATTGCTGCATTGGATTTTTATAAAGATAAAATTAAAGGCAAAAATGTAGTGTGTGTTGTTAGCGGAAGTAATAATGACATAGAAAGAACGGAAGAAATAAAGGAACGTTCTTTGTTTTATGAAGGCTTGAAACATTATTTTATGATTCAATTTCCGCAGCGTCCTGGGGCATTAAAGGAATTTGTGAATACGATTTTGGGAGAAGACGATGACATTACTTATTTTCAGTTTGCAAAGAAAAATAGTCGGGAGGTTGGTTCGGTTATAGTAGGATTGGAATTAAAAAATAAAGAGGATATTCTTGCCATAAAATTTAATATGACTGCACATGGTTTTGAATACCGTTACCTCAACGAAAAGGAAGATTTATATGCCCAATTAATTGGATAATAATTTACTGGATTAGAAATAAAATGCCCCCAAAAGTTACTTACTCTTGGGGGCATTTAATTAGAAAGGATTTTTTAGTTATTCAACAACTATTCTTTTTACAATTTTTTGGTCACCATCTTTTACAGTTACCAAATAAACTCCGGACTGAACATTGTCTAATTGTAGGTTTTGAGAAAACAATCCAGTATTAGGATATTGTTTTTCAAAAATAATTCTTCCTCTTACATCGTGTACCATAATACTAATAGCATTGCTAGTAGATGAATCAAACTTTACATTGAAATTTCCTTTATTAGGATTTGGATAAATACTAAAATTAGTAAATCCAAACTCCTCATTAGCAGCAGTAGCTGGTGTAATTGTAAAGTTCTTAGCATTTACAGCTAAAAACACATTTCCTACTGCTTTTACCATAAATCTACAAGAAGCAGTGTTTGCTGTTACATTTGGCAAAGTAACAGTATAAGAACCATTATTTGGAACTCCAGCAGCAATTGTTGTCCATGTCGTTGCATTTGGTGAGGTTGGTGTTGTAGCATTAAATGTTTCTAATGCTGTTGAAACATTTGTAGATAATAATATATCTACTGTAGGAGAGTTAAAAGGAGCTATATCTGTGCTCCCTTTAACCCAGGTTACTGTTTGATTAGATAAGCCTGCAAAAGAAAGACCTGTTGTACTTTGAGAAGAAACAGAGAACGCACCACCAGTAGGGTCAACTGTAATAATTGATGCTGCAGTTGCCGTTTGCCCACCTCCTAAATGGTTGTCTCGAGTGGTAAAAGTAAAATTTAATGTTCTTGCTACAGTTGAAACAGACTCCCAATTACTTGTGCTTCCTGTAGTTATTGCAAGTGTTCCTCCTAATATTTTACCCATTTGAGGGAAGTATCTAAATTTATTAGTACTTGGTTTAAAAGTTCTAAAATTAGGGCCTTCCGTTTTAGTTGCGGTAACAAAACTATCTGCACTAATTGTGTTCATTGTTCCCAAATCATTTTGTTCCCAAATATAATTTAAAACATCAGAAGCATCTGCATCTGTTGCAGTTCCTGTTAATACAAAAGCAGTTCCTATAGGAATTGTATAATTACCTCCTGAAGTAACCAGTGGAAGATTATCCACTATTGTTGTATTCACTGAACATGAATGGCTAGTTAAATTTAAATTGGATTGGATTTGATAGATACTTTTCCAACAAAATATTGGATCAGAATGTGTCTGAATGTTATAACTTGCATTACTTGTTTCATCATAAGCAACACCAGCATAAGCCATAATTGTTGATCCACTTCCCGGCTCTACCCCAACTACAGAAACCTCTGTTCCAGTAACATTAGCACTCCCTCCATAGGAAAACGTGTGGTTTCCGCCTAATTGATGTCCCATTTCATGTGCTACAAAATCAATATCGAACGAATCCCCTTGCGGTAAACCAGAACCTGGAGAAGTTATTCCACTACCTTTAGTACCACTTACACACACACATCCAATACAACCTGCATTTCCACCACCACCAGAACCACCAAACAAATGACCAATGTCATAATTCGCCGATGTAATAACTGAAGTTAAAGTAGTTTGTAATTGACTATTCCAGCTGCTCATACTTGTTGCAGCAGAGTAAGGATCTGTTGCCGCATTGTAATAGATAACATTGGTATTATCAATCATATTTAAGTGAACAGCAAGATCTCTTTCATAAACACCATTTACTCTAGTCATTGTTGCATTCATTGCTGCAAGTACAAGTATTTTGTCAGCAGCCGTTCCTGCAGTACTTGCTCCAAAAGCAGCCGCATATTCTCCAGTACAAGACAATGCCAATCGAAACGTTTTATATTTTAAATTAGTAGCTTTATTTGTATCATTGGTATTATCTAATCCCTCTATATTTAAAGGAGTGTCTATTGTGGTACAGTTTAAGGTGCTTTTAGCTCTACTATTGGAATCAAATAAAGTATATGCGGTTGCTTCTCTGTCATACGCTTCTATAAATTCTGTCGAACTATTATTAGCTCTATAAAGCATAGTTTGAACTCCTTGTGGAGATACACTAAAATTAACAATTGCTCCAGGATCAGTAATTCCTTTTCCAATGTAAGCTCTTATTTGAGGAAATTGCGCCTGAAATTTAGAATCCATATTAGAGTTTTCCCAAACTTGGAATTTCTCCATTTCTCCATTTAAGTTAGGAAATTCAACAACAACACCTGCAAGTCTAGAAAATTTATCTTTTGCATTTACCAATGGTTGTTTAAAACCTTCTAAGTCTAAAGAAAAATAGTGCTCTTTTTCTTCAGCAATGTCTGATCTAACTTTTGACAAATTAGACGTTTGAGAACGACTAACCGCATGCCAAACCGAACCATTTTGTCCAAACATTTGTCCAAAACATAAGACAAGTGCTGTAATAAGTAGTGATTTTTTCATTTTAATACATTAATTATTTAAGCTCCAAATATATAATTTTATTTTAAATATGAAAAAAAATTAACTTTTACTAACCATATCTTAAGAAAGTCCTTATTAAACAATTGCTCCTTTTTAAATAAATACATTATTTTTGTGAAAATAAAAACTTAAATATTATGAATAGACTGATATCCAAACTATTTTTCCTTTTGCTATTTGTTGTTTGCGCTTGTAGTTTAAAAAAGAATGTTTCAATAGAAAACTATAACTTAATAAATTGTCCTTCAGACGGAAAATGCAGCATTGAAGTAATAAATAATAAATCGCTGGTAGTCAGCTTTAATGAAGACAATACAATTTCTTACACTCTAAATGACGATTTTAACCATTCTGTTATTCGGTTTCATTTTAAAAAAAATATGGATCAAATTGAGCATGATGGAGCTTATAGTGAACTTCTAGTTTTTGAAATTAGCAATATCGATGGGTCTAATGCTTTAAAAGACGAAGCATTACAAACAACCAATATGCTTTTCGGAAGATTTTGTTTTTGCAGAGGTCAAGTGGGATTATACAAAATTAAAGAAGGAACACTAGAATGGACTAAAAAAGGCAAGGATTTGCAATTTAATTTAAATTTCCAATGCAACGATGTACCACAAGTTGTCAAAAACATAAAAGTTATTAATGGAAAATTGTAGCTTTGCAAGCAAATAATTTAAAATTGAACACCTACAATTCTATTTCTGAATGTCTATGTCAAAAAAAAACAATCATCACTATTGGCACTTTTGATGGTGTTCATATTGGGCATAGAACAATTTTAGAAAAAATTATTAATAGCGCTCAAGGGCTACATTGCGAGAGTCTTGTGTTAACTTTTTTTCCACATCCTAGAATGATATTACAAGAAGGTTCTTTAGTAAAGCTGCTAAATACCATGGACGAAAAGATTGGTTTGTTGCAAGAAATAGGCATTGACAACCTTATTGTTCATCCGTTTAATAAAGAATTTTCTCAACTTACTGCAGAAGAATTTGTTAAAACCATCTTAGTAGACCAACTCCAAGTTCAAAAAATAATTATCGGTTACGATCATCGTTTTGGGATTAACCGATCGGCAGATATAAAGGATTTAATTCTTTTTGGAGATAAATATGGATTTGAAGTAGAACAAATTTCGGCACAAGAAATAGATGCCATTGCTGTAAGTTCTACCAAAATTAGGAATGCCTTGGCAAATGGAACTATTTCTTTAGCAAATGAATATTTAGGATACAACTATTTTTTCACTGGAACTGTAGTTAAAGGGAAACAACTTGGAAGAACTATTGGGTTCCCAACTGCGAATATTCATATTAAAGAAGACTATAAGTTAATTCCAAAAAATGGTGTCTATCTCGTTAAAAGTCCCCTAAATAATACATTAGCGTATGGAATGATGAATATTGGCAAACGGCCTACAGTTAATGGAGAAAATCAAACTATTGAAGTACATTTTATAGATTTTGACCAAAACCTTTACGGACAAGAAATTACCATAGAAGTCCTAGAATTCATTAGAGACGAGCATAAGTTTGATTCTTTAGAATCTCTAAAAAACCAGATTCAAAAAGACAAAGATTTTTGTATTACCTACCTTCACAATACTACTTTCTAATCATTGTATGTTACAAACTAATTAACTACTTTTGAAACATTAAAACTTGCATCTAATGGGTATTACCAAACATAACTGGACTAAAGAAGAAATTATAGCAATTTACAACAAACCCTTAATGGATTTAATGTATGAAGCAGCAACTATACATAGAGAACAGCACGATCCTAATGTGGTGCAGGTATCTACCCTATTGTCCATAAAAACAGGCGGATGCCCCGAAGATTGTGGCTATTGCCCGCAAGCAGCTCGTTACCATACCGACATCGAAGGAAACGATTTAATGAGTGTTAGCCAAGTTAAAGCACAAGCTTTACGAGCAAAATCTACTGGTTCTTCTAGAGTTTGTATGGGTGCCGCTTGGCGAAATGTTAAAGACGGCCCTGAGTTTGACCAAGTTCTTGAAATGGTGCGAACCATTAACAAATTAGAAATGGAAGTGTGTTGCACTCTTGGGATGCTTACCGAAAACCAAGCCCATCGTTTAGCAGAGGCAGGCTTGTATGCTTACAACCACAACTTAGATACTTCAGAAGAATATTATAAAGAAGTTATTTCTACCCGCGGATTTGAAGACCGTTTGCAAACAATAGATAATGTTCGTAAAACTAACGTTACCGTTTGTAGTGGCGGAATTATCGGAATGGGAGAAAGTATAGAAGACCGCGCTGGAATGCTAGTAGCGCTTTCTACCTTAAACCCACAACCAGAATCGGTACCTATCAATGCTTTAGTAGCTGTAGAAGGAACTCCAATGGAAAATGAAAAACCTGTAGAAATTTGGGAAATGATTCGAATGGTTGCAACTGCCAGAATCGTAATGCCAGAAACGCAAGTTCGCCTTTCAGCTGGAAGAACAGAAATGAGCCGTGAAGGGCAAGCAATGTGTTTCTTTGCTGGAGCAAATTCTATTTTTGCTGGCGATAAATTATTGACTACTCCAAACCCAGATGTTAATGATGACATGAAAATGTTTGAAACTTTAGGGTTAAAGGCACAAAAACCATTCATTAAACTAATGCAACCTAAAACGGTTGAAGCACAAGATTCCCAATTTCAATCTTTAGGAGAAAAACCAAAATGGTCTCGACCAGAACATAAAATTGAAAAAAATCTAGAAGCTTCAATAAAAGGAAAATAAAATCTCTTTTAATATTGAATTCAAAATCAACTAGTTCTGTAACTGAAGTTATTCAAAAGTTGGAAAGTTATTGTTCTTACCAAGAACGATGCCATGCAGAAGTACAAGAAAAACTGCGCGGTTTTGCAATTTCAGCAACAGATAAAGAACAAGTTATTGTTCATTTAATTGACACTAATTTTTTGAATGAAGAACGATTTGCAGCCCTTTTTGCAATAAGCAAATTCCATCAAAAGAAATGGGGAAAGATTCGTATTAAAAACGAATTAAAAGCACGAAGAATTTCCGATTATTTAGTCACTAAAGGATTAAAAGAAATTCCTGTTGAAGAATACGAAACCACTTTCGAAACTTTATCAAAAAAACATTGGGAGACGCTTCCAGAAAGAGATTCTTCTAAAAAAAGAAAGAGATTTTGTGATTATCTTCTCCGAAAAGGTTGGGAAAGTGATAAAATTTATGAAAGGCTAAAGCAATTAGAAAAATCTATTTAGAAAGAAGAATACTCACCGCATTCCCTCCAAAACCAACTGCATTTATCAAAACTTTACAGATGTTTTTTCTAGAAGTTTGCTTTTCAGCAAATGGTACTTCCACAAATTGATTGTGCTGCAGCATTAGGATGGCTAATTCTAAATTCAACATTCCGGAAGCACCAAAAGTGTGTCCAACTTTCCATTTATTGGTAGTAAGCATTGGAAGAGTTTTTCCAAATACTTTTTGAATCGCTTTATATTCGGAAGTATCGCCTTTCAAAGTTCCTGGAGCGTGCATAACAATGGCATCCACTTCTTCTAAATTGGTATTTTGCAATGCCATTTTCATGGATTTTTGAAAGCAATTAGCTTCATCAGAAATTGAAATGTTATGTTCAATATCGTCAGTAGCATAGCCAATTCCTTCTATATAAGCTAGCGCATTTTCATGTTCTCCAAGTTCTAAACAAGCTACTGCAGCAGCTTCGCCAAGAACCATAGAGTTTTTAGTTTTATTCAAATCGAATGCTCTACACGGAAATTCCGATGCTTCTTTGGCATATATTTTCAACGCCTGCATTTGAGCTAAAGTAAAAGCCGTTAATGGCGCTTCACTCCCTCCAACTAAGAATTTAGTCGCCATTCCCGATTGCAACCAAGCTACCGCATTTAAAATTGCATGTAAGGCGGTGGAACAGGTTATAGAATGGGAAATTTCAGGTCCGTTGTTTTTTAAATCGTGGGCTACCCAAGAAGATATATTTCCTAAGGTAGTGGTGGGTGATGTTAATGTAGACGTTCTGCCAGTTTCTAGGAATTCTTGGTGGTATTTTTCAAATAATTGTGTGGCGCCTCTTGAGGACCCAATATTGATTCCGAAGTCGTCTCCCTCTTTCCAACCTGCATTTTTTATGGCTTCACGAGATACTAAAATGGCTAATAAAACGGTTTCGTCTAATGCTTTGTATTTGGTATCGGATGCTCGTAGGGTTTCCAATTCGGTTCTTATTTCTATAGGAATGGTTGCAATAAATTGACTTTGACCATTGAATTCCTTAGTTGAAATAAGTGTTTTATTAGAAAGATAATTTTGCCAAATTGCTTCAGAAGTTTTTCCTAATGGGGAAATGGATGCTAATGCTGTTATGGCGATTTTTTGTTTCATGGAATTGGAACGCGGATGAAACCAATTTTCAAACGCAGATTTGGACAGATTTTTAAAGCTACAAAATTACACTATTTCTAATGCGTTTTCAATAGTTTGATATACTTTTTGCAATTGACTATTGGTCATGATGTAGGGCGGTAAAATATAAACAATATTGCCTACTGGCCGAAGAATAACGCCGTTTTCAATAAAGAAATTATAGAGTTTATTCCGAAGGGTGCCGTAATAACTCTCTTCCGAACTGGTTTTTATTTCTAGTGCAAATATCACTCCGAGAACCCTTGTGGTTTTTACTTTGGGATGGGATTTTATTTTGTTTTCAAATTCCAAATGACTTTGATTCACTCGCTTTAGGTTTGCTTGCATTTCGGACGTTTGCAACAATTCCAAACTGGCTAAAGCGGCAGCGCAACCTGTCGGATTTGCTGTAAATGTATGCCCGTGGAATAAGGCTTTGTTAATATCATCATCGTAAAATACGTCAAAGATTTCTTGTGTAAAGGTGGTAATTGCCATTGGGATGGTACCTCCTGTTAAGGCTTTGGACAAGCACATCATGTCGGGTTTATTTGTTAAATAATCTGTTGCAAATGTTTTGCCTGTTTTTCCAAAGCCAGTCATGACTTCATCGGCAATGGTAAAAACGGAATGATCTTTACATAACGCAATCATTTTATCTAAAACTTCTGGCGAATACATTACCATTCCGGCTGCACCTAAAACTAAAGGCTCAAAAATAAAGGCAGCATATTCATTAGTTGCCAATAATTCTTGTAAAACTTGCAATGCTTTTTCTTCGTTTCCTGCTGTGGGAATTGGCACTCGAACCACTTCTAAAAGTGATCCTTGAAATGCTTGGGTATAAAAGGAAATTCCGCTGGCAGCCATCGCTCCAAAGGTATCTCCGTGGAATGCATCTTCAAACGCAATGATTTTGGTTTTAGTAATTCCTTTGTTATAGTTGAATTGTAAGGCTACTTTAATAGCAACTTCTACAGCGGTAGAACCATTATCGGAATAGAATATTTTTTTTTGATTGGAAGGTAAAATTTCCATCAATTTTTCGGAAAGTACTACGGCAGGTTCGTGGGTGAATCCACCAAATAGAACGTGTTCTAAAGAAGTGAGCTGCTTGTAAATTGCATCGGCAATAAACGTATTAGAATGCCCATACGGGTTTACCCACCACGATGCAATGGCATCAATATATTCTTTGCCGTTTTCATCCCACAACAAGGCGCCTTCGCCTTTTACGATTGCAGGGAAATCAGTTGCGGTTTTATGTTGTGTGTATGGATGCCAGTTGTGTTTTTTGTCTCTTTGTGATAAGTTCATATTTTAGAAGAATATAGATATAAAGAGTAAAGAATATAGACTTTATCTGATAATTTTGACAAATATAGGAAAGTCTATTCTCTTTGGAATAATTTAATTACCTTGAATATTAAAGAAAAGAGAGAATAGAAAAAAGAATTTAGAGCATAATTTCAAGAAGATTAGGAAAGTCTATTCTCTATTCTCTATATTCTATATTCTATTATCTTCTATATTATAAATTTAGAAGATTTTCTCGAAAATCATCTGCGTATTGTTGAATTACATTGGCATTAAAGTAAGGTTCTTCTTCTATTCTTCCTATGAATTTGGCTTTGGTTTTGGCTAATATAATTTCTTCGGAAGCCTTGTTTTCATCTCCTGAAAATATAATACCAGCTAAAGGAATATTTCTGTTTTTCAAGGCTTCAAAAGTCAATAAAGTATGGTTGATACTTCCTAAATAATGGCGGGAAACCAATAGTACTTTGTAGTCTTTTTTAATTAAATCAATAATACAATCCTGATTATTTAAAGGCACGAAAACTCCTCCAGCTCCTTCAATTACTAAATGATTGGTAGTTGCGGGTTCTTGAATTTTTTTTAAATCGATACTAATTCCATCTATAGCTGCTGCCAAATGCGGACTTGCAGAGGTGTTGAACTTGTAACTGTTCTCAAAGATTTGGGATTTGGAATTGGAGATTTTAGATTTTACTTTATGACTATCAGAATTATCCAAATCTCCAGCTTGAATGGGTTTCCAATAATCAGCCTCTAGTGCTTGAGTGACGATAGCAGAAGCAATGGTTTTGCCTACGTCGGTACCGATTCCTGTGATGAATAGTTTCATATTTTTTGGCCACGGATAATACGGACAGAACGGATTATCACTGATTTTTTTAAGTTAATTATTTGTTCCTTAGTTACTCAAAACCTCTTCCCCGGCCCATCTCTAAAGGAGAGGGGTGTCAAAACGCTAGTATTTTATGGTCTTTTGGCGGGATTCGATGGGGTTATTTATTGGTAAAGTTTCAAATTTGGTATGCTTCTTTTAACGTTTGAAAATTAAAAAACAAAGGTACTCAACAATTGTAAGACATTAGAAATTTCTTCTTCCGAATTATAGGAATGCAAACAAAATCGCAATCGTTCTTGTCCTTCAGGAACGGTTGGCGATAGGATGGCTTTGACATCAAATCCTTTTTCTTGCAGTTGATTGGCAATAGATTTTACTTTTTCATTACCCGGAATTATAGCGCATTGAATGGCCGATTTACTATAAACAAATAGTGGCTTTAAACCGAGTTGCATTTTCTCTTGATTGAAAAATTGAATGTTGCTTTTTAGGGTTTGCATTGCCACTTTTTCTGATCCCAAATGCTGGTAGGCGACTAATATTGTAGCAACCGAATGTGGTGAAAGTCCCGTTGTATAAATAAAACTTCGGGCAAAGTTTACTAAATAACTTTTTAACTCAGCACTGCCTAAAATTGCAGCCCCGTGACAACCCAATCCTTTGCCAAAGGTCATTATTCTTGCAAAAACTTTGTCTTGCAAGTCCAAACTTTGTACTAATCCTTGTCCGGAATCTCCAAAAACACCTAAGGCATGGGCTTCATCCACCACTAAATTGCAATGGTATTTTTCGGATAGTCTTACTAATTCTTCTAGATTAGGACAATCGCCATCCATAGAAAAAACACTTTCGGTAACTAGGTATAGGGTTTTGGGTTCTGGGTTTTGGGTTTTGGAATTCGGGTTTTGGGTTTTGAGATTTATAATTATTCGCTCTAAATCGTCTGGATTATTATGTTGGAATTTGTAGGACTTGGCATTACTCATTGTGATTCCGTCGCGAATGGAAGCATGGCACAATTCATCATACAAAATAATATCGGAGCGTTGTGGTACGGAACTAAAAAATCCAATGTTGGCATCGTATCCCGAATTGAAAATCAATGCCGATGGCGCTTGATGGAAATTGGCAATAAAATCTTCTATGATAGGATATAATTTATGATTTCCCGAAATTAATCTAGATCCAGTTGCGCCATTCACTTTTAATTTTTTTTGCAAAAGATACTCGTGCGTTTCATTGAAAATAGTTTCCGATTGACTAAAACCCAAATAATCATTTGACGCAAAATCAATTAACTCTTTAGAAACTGGCAACTTCCTTAAGGCATTGCTTGCTTCACGTTGTTGTAGTTTTTTCAATAATAATTTTGGAAATCGTTTCATTTATCAAAAATAAAAAAAGCCAAACAATAATGCTTGGCTTTTTAGTTTTATTTTGAAATTGTCTTAGTCGGCTAATACAATTACTTTGTTGTCTTTCATTTCAATAGTTCCAGATGCTATTTCTAGGTTAAAGTTTTGATCATTTACTTTTGTAAATTTATCTTCTACTTCTTTTTGGAAATTAAAACTAGCTGCTGTAATTTTTACAGTTCCTTGTTTTAAGATGGATACTATTGGTGCGTGGTTATTTAATATTTGAAATGAACCATCTACACCTGGCAAAGAAACCGAAGTTACTTCGCCTTTAAATAATGTTGCTTCTGGTGATACTATTTCTAAAATCATATGATTAGTTATGAGTTTTGAGTTATGAGTTATAAGTTGAGTCTAAACTCATAATTTATAACTCATAATTCATAATTATATTAAGCTTCGGCTAACATTTTTTGTCCTGCTTCGATAACCTCTTCAATAGTTCCTTTAAGGTTGAAAGCTGCTTCTGGCAAGTGGTCTAATTCACCGTCAATGATCATATTGAATCCTTTGATGGTATCTTTAATATCAACTAATACCCCTTTCAATCCCGTAAATTGCTCTGCTACATGGAAAGGTTGTGATAAGAATCTTTGAACTCTACGAGCTCTAGATACTGATAATTTATCTTCTTCAGACAACTCTTCCATACCAAGGATAGCGATGATATCTTGTAATTGTTTGTATTTTTGAAGGATTTCTTTTACTCTTTGTGCACAGTCGTAATGCTCATCTCCTAAAATTTGAGGCGTTAAGATTCTAGAAGTAGAGTCTAATGGATCTACCGCAGGATAAATACCTAATTCGGCAATTTTACGAGACAATACTGTAGTCGCATCTAAGTGAGCAAAAGTTGTTGCTGGTGCTGGATCTGTTAAATCATCCGCAGGAACATAAACCGCTTGTACCGATGTAATAGATCCTTTTTTAGTAGAAGTAATACGTTCTTGCATGGCTCCCATTTCGGTTGCTAATGTTGGTTGGTAGCCTACCGCAGATGGCATACGACCTAAAAGAGCCGAAACCTCAGAACCTGCTTGTGTAAAACGGAAGATATTATCTACGAAGAAAAGTACGTCTTTTCCTTGGTCAGAACCTGCACCATCACGGAAGTATTCTGCAATAGATAATCCTGACAAAGCCACACGTGCTCTAGCTCCAGGAGGCTCATTCATTTGACCGAAAACGAAAGTAGCTTTAGATTCTCTCATTCCTGGTTTGTCTACTTTAGATAAATCCCATCCTCCATTTTCCATAGAGTGCATGAATTCTTCACCATATTTTATAATTCCTGACTCTAACATCTCACGAAGTAAGTCATTTCCTTCACGTGTTCTTTCTCCTACTCCTGCGAATACAGAAAGACCACCGTGACCTTTTGCGATATTGTTAATTAACTCTTGAATCAATACTGTTTTACCTACACCAGCACCACCAAACAATCCAATTTTACCGCCTTTAGAGTAAGGTTCAATTAAATCGATAACTTTGATACCCGTAAATAAAACCTCTGAAGAGGTAGATAAATCTTCAAATCTTGGTGCAGTACGATGAATTGACATTCCGTTTTCACCAGTTTTTGGTAAATTTCCTAAACCATCAATTGCATCACCAATTACGTTAAACAAACGTCCGTAAACATCTGCGCCGATTGGCATTTGAATTGGATTTCCAGTAGAAACTACGTCTGTACCTCTACTTAATCCGTCAGTAGAATCCATTGAGATGGTACGAACCGTATCTTCTCCTATGTGCGATTGTACTTCTAAAACTAATAGTGTACCGTCTTTTTTAGTAATTTCTAATGAATCGTAAATTTTTGGTAATTCAGCGTCTTTAGTGTTGAATACTACGTCAACTACTGGCCCGATGATTTGAGAAACTTTTCCTATTGCTTTTGACATTGCTTATGTATTTATTTAATAGCGTATTAGAAATGAAAAAAT
>CANGCT010000072.1 GCA_947452415.1 Flavobacteriaceae bacterium | reverse complement strand
TTGGCCAAAATAAAATTGGGATCAAATAATATTGGCACCTTTCCGGTTAATTTTTCAACTATATAGGGTGTTATTATATCCCCAAAATTCTCTTTATTTTCTTCTCTATATTTATGAAAATCTTGAAAAGTCCACCAAAACACTTTAGGCCTATTGCTCATTCGGTATTTTAAAAAAGAAATCCCTATTTTCAGATATCTTTTTGTCGTCCCAAAGCCACCACTGTGTTTTCTTAAGGTAGGAAATTTGATTTTCATTGAATCTATATTTTATAATTCTAGCGGGATTTCCAGCTACTATTGCATAATCAGGAACGTCTTTTGTAACTATTGATCCAGCACCAATACATGCTCCATCTCCTATGTTAATATTTGGCAATAGTGTTACATCATCTCCTATCCAAACATCATTACCAATTTGAATAGTATTTTTTTTAGAAAATTTAATTGGATATTCTTTAAAATTTTCAAAATACAAACTATATTGAATGGAAGGAAGTGTATAATTATGATTGGATAGAATTACTTTTAAATTTTCTCCAATGGCACAATAATTACCAATATGAAATTGGCCATTTCCTTTTATTTTAAAATTACCGTTATGGAAACTTTTTTTTCCAGCAATTATGTTTAAACTATCTGTAATTAAATAGGGTGGTGGCTCTTGATACAAAATCAAGTGCCTTAATTTATTGATGATTTTATCTTTTAATCTTTTACCAATTCCCATTTTGAATTATTTGAAAATACTACATAATTACCCGAAGGTATTTTACCTGTTTGATAAATATCCCTCTCAATTATACTGAAGCTTAAACAATTACTTTTTATGTCAATGGTATTTTGTTTGTTTGCAAGGCCAATAGTGATATTGTATTTTCCAGGCATTAATTTTAAATCTTTAATAGTAACATTAAAATGAAAATCTTTATCCGAAGTGAATTTATTATTAGACATTTCAAAACTTCGAATAGCAATTAGGTCTACACCAAAGCTATTTGAGATAATTATGCTAGATTTAATATCATCATAATTCGAATTCAATTTTACAAAAACCTTAATTGTTATTTCATCACCCATAATAAAATTAGAAACTTTAGTGCCTTGACTACCAATAACTTCTACTCTATTAATATAACATTCCGTATCTTTTGGTTCAAAATCAACATATGTATTTTCATTTACTACATCAAATAGTTTAATATAATTATCTATTAATGAATTAACCGAATCGTATTCAACACATTTTCCTTTGTCTAACAAAATACCTTTAGTACATAAATTTTGCACCGCAGCCATATTATGGCTTACAAACAATACCGTTCTGCCTTCGCTTTTACTTACGTCCCCCATTTTGCCTAGGCATTTCTTTTGAAATTCAGCATCTCCTACCGCCAAAACTTCGTCTACAATCAATATTTCACTTTCTAAATGGGCGGCCACCGCAAATGCTAAGCGTACATACATTCCAGAAGAATATCGTTTTACAGGCGTATCAATATAACGCTCTACTCCACTAAAAGCAATAATTTCATCTAACTTTCTAGTGATCTCAGCATGACGCATACCCAATATTGCACCGTTTAAATAAATATTTTCCCTACCAGTCATTTCAGGATTAAACCCTGTACCAACCTCTAATAAAGATGCGATTCTGCCATTTATTTTAAATCTTCCTGTAGTAGGTTTTGTAACTTTACTTAATAATTTAAGCAAGGTACTTTTTCCAGCACCATTTTTACCAATAATTCCAACTGCATCGCCTTCTTCAATCTCAAAATTAATATCCCGTAAGGACCAAACGTAATCACTTTCGCCTTTAATTGCTCGATCATTGGCTTCTCCAATTTGCAAATAAGGATCTTCTTTCCCTCGTACCTTACTCCAAAAACGATTCAAGTCATGACTTAAAGTTCCCGTACCAACTTGACCTAGGCGATATTGTTTAGAAATATTTTCAGCTTTTATAGCTAACTGCTTCATTCTTTATTTATTTTAATACTTCAATTATCATAATTTCATTACTTCATCTCCTTACTTCCTGCTTCCAACTTCCTTCTTCCTTCTTCCTTCTTCCTTCTTCCAACTTCCTACTATACTGTATCCATAAAGCTTTTCTCTACTTTATTAAAAGTAATTACACCAATTACAAATAACAAAAGAATGATTAAAGAACTTCTAGCTAAATCACTCACTTCAAAAGTTCCAGATCCTAGATACCCATATCTAAAACATTCAAAAATACAAGTCAACGGATTGGACGTCACCAACCATTTTAAACTTTCGGGCATTGCCGAAACAGGATAAACTACTGGTGTAGCATACATAAACAATTGAATTCCGAATGTTAACAAAAAACTCAAATCTTTGTATTTAGTTGTCAACGCCGAGAAGATCATCCCTATTCCTAAAGCAAAAATTGCCATTAATAGAATAAGTAATGGGGTGGCCATGATCCAAACATTAGGATGTATTGTTTTTTCAACAAATGAAAAGTAAAGTACAACGAAAATAAACAAACTAAATTGTACCAAAAATTTCAATAAAGCGGAAAGCACAATGGATAAAGGCATAATTAACCTTGGGAAGTAAATTTTGCCGAAAAGACTTGAATTATCTTTAAAAACCGTTGAAGTCTTAGTTAAACTTTCAGAAAAATAATTCCAAATGGTAATTCCAGCGAGATAAAAAGGCATTTGTGGCAATCCATTTAGGTTAATTTTTGCAATTTTGCCAAATAATATTATGTAAACCAACATAGTCAATAAGGGTTGTAAAAAAAACCAAATTGGCCCTAAAATAGTTTGTTTATAAAAGGTGATAAAATCTCTTTTAACCAACAACAACAATAAATCTCTATAATGCCAAACTTCTTTAACATTAACCGAGAAGAGAGAACTTTCAGATTGGATTTCTTCAGTCCAAAGTTGTTCAAAATCCTTCATATATATGTGTGTATTTTCAATATTTTATAAATAAAATATTTATTGGTGTAAAAATGTATATACCACCGTTGGGTATAAACTAATTATTAATATAAAAACAAGTAGAAAAAACTATTAATTTAATAGTTTAATCTACTATAACTTATAGCACCTCTGTTATTAAGGCACATAACTCTTGTATTATTTTTAAGAAACTTTGATTTGAATCATCAAGTCACAACTAATTGAAAATTAATATGTTAACAAAATTACAATACTGTTTATAAATGGGTTTGAATACAAAAAAACTTTGTAAATCTCTAAAATTAAATTTATTTAACAAAAGTACTCTCTTTTATCCTAATCACCAAATTATTATTTTGTTAAAATTATCTTTTTTTATCAAAGAAACAAGACAATCCTCCTTAATTTTCAATGAAAAACCACAATTAATATTAAATTATTGATATTGCTTCTGATAATAATTAGCATAAGCCCCAGAAGTAACGTTTTTAAGCCATCCGTCGTTGGATAAATACCAATCGATAGTTCGTTCTAATCCTTCTTCAAAAGTAACCGAAGGTTTCCATCCCAATTCTTTATTTATTTTAGAAGCATCAATAGCATAACGTAAATCATGTCCAGGACGGTCTTTTACATAAGTAATCAACGCTGCTGATTCTCCTGCTTTACGACCTAATTTTTGGTCCATTTGTTGGCAAAGTAATTTTACCAAATCAATGTTTTTCCATTCGTTAAATCCACCAATATTGTAGGTTTCATGATTTTTACCTTCGTGAAAAACCAAATCAATTGCCACGGCATGGTCTTCTACAAAAAGCCAGTCACGAGTGTAATTTCCATCACCATAAACAGGAAGCGGTTTTTTTGTAATGATATTATTAATAAATAGCGGAATTAATTTCTCAGGAAAATGATTCGGACCATAATTATTAGAACAATTAGTAATTACATAAGGCAAACCATAAGTTTCGCCATACGCACGAACAAAATGATCGGAACTTGCTTTAGATGCAGAATAGGGGGAATTCGGGTTGTAAGGAGTTGTTTCTGTAAATAAACCCGTTGTTCCTAGAGAACCATAAACCTCATCGGTAGAAATATGATAGAATCGTTTAGCTTCCATAGCACCTGACCAAATAGTTTTAGCTGCATTTAAAAGATTCATCGTCCCAATTACATTGGTACGCACAAAACTTAAAGGATTGGTAATAGAACGATCTACATGCGATTCGGCTGCCAAATGCAAAACGCCTTCAAATTGGTGTTCTTGAAATAAATCATTAATAAAATTAGCATCTACGATATCACCTTTTATAAAAGTATAATTAGGTGCGTCTTGAATATCGGTAATGTTTTCTAAATTTCCGGCATAGGTTAAAGCATCCAAATTAAAAATTTGATAATTAGGATATTTATTTACAAATCTTCGTACCACATGAGAACCAATAAAACCTGCTCCTCCAGTAATTAATATCTTTTTCATTTTTATATTTTTATATCTTTTATTATAAAAAATCAATTATAATTTACCGTCTACATCACCTATCAACACCCCTTTAACATCATATACCACTGCATTGGTTTTCTTTAAAGGATTTAAATCTAGATTTAAAAATTCTTTATGAGAAACCCCTAAAACAATAGCATCAAATTCATCTCTAGGCAATGTATTGGTTGTGATTAAATCATACTCGTGCGCCACTTCTTTTGGGTTTGCCCACGGATCGTATATTGTAACATCGATACCATAGTCTTTCAAACATTTGATAACCTCAACTATTTTAGTATTTCTTACATCGGGACAATTTTCTTTAAATGTAATTCCTAGCATTAACAATTTAGAATGGTTAACAGGAATTCCTTTTTTAATCATCAATTTAACAATTCTAGAGGCAACATATTCGCCCATACTATCGTTCAATCTTCTACCTGCTAGAATAATTTCTGGATGGTATCCTGCTTCTTGGGCTTTCTGAGCCAAATAATACGGATCTACACCTATGCAATGTCCGCCAACTAAACCCGGTTTGAAATTTAAAAAATTCCATTTTGTTCCTGCGGCTTCCAAAACGGCTTGGGTATCAATTTCTAAAATATTAAAAATTTTAGCCAATTCATTTACAAAAGCAATGTTGATATCGCGTTGCGAATTCTCAATTACTTTGGCAGCTTCAGCCACTTTTATCGAAGGAGCCAAATGCGTTCCGGCGGTAATCACCGATTTATATAATTCGTTTACTTTAATTCCTGCTTCGGGAGTGGAACCTGCTGTAATTTTTAAAATCTTATCTACAGTATGTTCCTTATCTCCTGGGTTGATGCGTTCTGGTGAATATCCTGCAAAAAAATCAATATTGAATTGCAATCCGCTTACTTTTTCTAAAACAGGAACACATTCCTCTTCGGTTAATCCAGGATACACAGTAGATTCGTAAATTACAATATCTCCTTTTTTCAATACCTTTCCAACAGTTTCACTGGATTTATAAAGTGCCGTTAAATCGGGGCGATTGTTTTTATCTACAGGAGTTGGAACGGTAACAATGTAATAGTTACACTCTTCTAAATCCTGCATGTTGGTAGAACAAAAAAGTCCGATTTTTGAATGCGGCGCATCAATTAGAACTGATTGCAATACTTCTTTATCTACTTCTAAAGTGACATCCAAACCAGAGTTCAATTCGTTCACGCGTTGTTGTTGAATATCAAACCCTACCACAGAATATTTTGTAGCAAAAAGTCGTGCTAGAGGTAATCCAACATATCCCAAACCAATTATTCCAATTTTTATGTCCATCTGAAAAGAGATTACTCCAATATATTATTAAGAACCGATTCCTTGGTAATTAAACCCTATTTCTCGCAATTTAGCACCATCCAAAACATTTCTTCCGTCAAATACGAAAGCAGGTTTTAGCATACCATCGTAAATTTTTTGCCAATCGTAATTTTTAAATTCCTCCCATTCGGTAAGAACAGCTATAGCATGAGCACCATTACAAGTATCATAAGCATTATCGCAAGAAGAAACATGTTTGTTGTTTTGCTCTTCACTTCTAGATTCTAGATAATTCAAATCGAAAAGAATTTGAGTATGATTTACCTTAGGATCATAAACGGAGATTTTTGCTTGTTCATTTATCAAATCATCTGCAACATAAATTGCTGGAGATTCTCTAGTATCGTTGGTATCTTTTTTAAATGCCCATCCTAAAAATGCAATTTTCTTATCGGAAATTGTATTGTAAAGTGTACTAACTATTTTTTTAGAAAAACGTCTTTTTTGGTGGTCGTTCATGATAATCACTTGTTCCCAATAATCGGCAACTTCGTGCAAACCAAATGATTTTGAAATATAAACTAAATTTAAAATATCTTTTTGGAAACAAGAACCTCCAAAACCAACAGAAGCTTTTAAGAATTTAGGTCCAATTCTACTATCCATTCCAATTGCTTTGGCAACTTCATTTACATCAGCACCAGTTTTTTCACATAATTCTGACATGGCATTGATAGAAGAAACCCGTTGTGCTAAAAATGCGTTAGCAGTTAATTTAGACAATTCGGAAGACCAAATATTAGTAGTTAAAATTCTGTCTTTAGGAACCCAATTAGCATAAACATCCGCCAAGGATTGAATAGCATTTTGTCCATCTGGAGTAGTATCTCCACCTATTAAAACCCTATCTGGACTTAATAAATCTTCTACAGCAGTACCTTCTGCAAGGAATTCTGGATTGGATAAAATTTGAAATTGCACCCCATTTCCTGTATTATCTAAAATATTTTTTATTGCTTCAGCAGTTCTTACTGGTAAAGTAGATTTTTCTACAACAATTTTATTGTCTTTAGAAACTCGAGCAATTTGTCTTGCACAAAGTTCAATGTATTTTAAATCGGCAGCCATTCCTTTACCAGAACCATAAGTTTTAGTTGGAGTATTTACCGAAATAAAAATTAGTTGCGCCTCAGCAATTGCTTTATCCACCTCAGTAGAAAAGAAAAGATTTTTACCTCTAGACTGTGCAACAATAGCACCCAATCCTGGTTCATAAACCGGAATATTATCTACATCTTCGTCGTTCCATTTGGCAATTCGTTGTTCGTTCAAATCAACTACCGTAACTTTTATATGTGGACACTTTTGGGCAATAACTGCCATGGTTGGCCCTCCAACATATCCAGCGCCAATACAGCAAATATTTGTAATTTTCATTCTAATTTATTTTAAATTTTCCCAATACCAATTTACAGCCTCTTTCAAGCCATCCTGAAAAGAATATTTAGGGTTATAGTTTAATATTGTTTTTGCTTTTTCTATACTTGCCAATGAGTGTGGGATATCCCCTGCTCTATTGGGTCCGTGAATAATTTCAATATCTGCAATGGAACTATCCAATTCCGAAAGGTATTTTTTTAAATAAAACACCATATCGTTTAAAGTGGTTCGGTCACCAAAGGCAGTGTTATAAATGGTATTTACAGCTAATGGATTTTGAGAAGTCATCGCCAATTCATTCATTTGAATCACATTATCAATATAGGTAAAATCTCTTGAATACATTCCGTCACCATGAATTATAGGACTTTCGCCTTTCATGAAATGCATCACAAATTTTGGGATTACTGCTGCATAGGCTCCGTTTGGATCTTGTTTTCTTCCAAAAACATTAAAATAACGTAACCCTATAGTTTCCAAACCATATATTCTACTGAAAATTTCAGCATATAATTCGTTTACATATTTTGTTATTGCATAAGGAGATAATGGTTTTCCAATGCTATCTTCCACTTTAGGAAGCGATTCTGAATCTCCATAAGTAGAGGAACTAGCAGCATACACAAAACGTTTTACTCCTGCGTCACGAGCAGCAGTCAACATATTAAGAAAGCCGGAAACGTTTACCTCATTAGTCGTAATTGGATCACTAATAGAACGTGGCACCGAGCCCAAAGCTGCTTCATGCAATACATAATCTACACCAGTAACAGCAATCTTACAATCTTCTATGTTCCTAATATCTCCTTCAATTAAAGAGAATTTTTCATTGGTTAATAGAGGTGCAATATTATGTCGGTACCCTGTTGAAAAATTATCCAAACAGACCACTTCTTTTCCTTGTGCTAAAAAATATTCGCACAAGTTAGACCCAATAAATCCTGCTCCACCAGTAATTAGTATTTTCATTATTAATCTATGTTTTTAGCAAACATTTTCTTTATTTTTTTAAATAGTTTTACCACGCTATTTTGTGATTCCTCTTCTTCGTGGTAGCCATTAGCATAAGTACCATAGCCATAACCATAGGTGTGTCCGTAACCGTATTTTGCATTATTTTCAAATCCGTTAAGTATAATACTTACATTCACTAGCTCTTCTCTTTTCACTCTATTGTTTAGCATTGTTACCATTTCTTTTTTGGTAAAATTTTGACGCATAATATATAATGTTACATCGGCAAACATAGATAGTTCAATTGCATCCGTAACTAAACCTATTGGGGGTGTATCTAAAATAATATAGTCGTATTTTTTCTTTAACTCATCAATGAATTCTTTCATAGATTCTCCCATAATAAGTTCGGAAGGGTTTGGGGGAATAGGCCCTGATGTAATTACATCAAGAAATGGAATAGGGGAAGATTGTGTTACTTCTTCAATAGTTTTATTTCCTATCAAATAATCCACAATACCTACTTTATTATCTAAATTAAAATCATCAAATATCTTTGGTTTTCGTAAATCTAATCCTACAATAACCGTTTTCTTTTCGCTTAGAGCAAATACCGTAGCTATATTGATGCAACAAAATGTTTTGCCTTCTCCACCCACTGAAGAAGTAAGCATTAATGTTTTTGTTCCTGCTACTAACTGTCTTTTATATAAAAATTGCAAGGAAGATCGAACCGCTCTAAAAGATTCTGCTAATGCTGATTTTGGTTTTTCAAAAACAGACAAATTACTTTCTGTATTTTTAACCCCTATTACACCTAGTAAAGGAAGGTTAGTTAATCTTGAAACATCTTCTGTATTTTGTATGGAATTATTGATAAAAAATATTAAAAATATTATTACTAATGGTCCTAATAGGCCAATAAAAATGGCTAATACATAATTCACACTTGTTCGTGGCCCAATTAATCCTTCGCCAATATCTTTGGCAGGATCTATAAACTGAATGTCGGATAAATTAGCAGCTTTCACAATTTGCGCTTCACTTCTTTTTGCCAAATACGTTTCGTAAATACCATTACTTAGATCGTACTTTCGCATGATTTTAATATACTCTTGTTTGTCTTCTGGAAGGGTCATTATTTGACCTTCCACTTTACTGATTTTTCTTTTTACTTGAGAAGCATCCATTTGAATTGCGACCTTGGCAGAATTAATATTTTCTAATAAAACTCTTTTAACAGAAGCAATTTCATTATCGATATTATTAAACATCACTTCACTTTTTACCGAATACAACATTTCTGATCGTCGTACCGAAAGTTCTACTAATTTAGTAACATTTAATACAATATTTGGATCTTCAATTCCCGCAACTGATGGCGCTGGAAGTTTAGAAAAATCAGTACTTTTTTTTAAATAATTATTAAGAGTTGTATAATAATTTAATTTTCGAGTTACTTCACTATCTATTTTATCTAAGTCTTGTATCTGACTTTGAAAAGCATCTCCTTTACCTTCAATCTGGGAGATATTTTTATTTTTACTAAACTCTTTTAAATCAATATTGGCCTTTTTTAGGTCCCCTTCCATAAGTTGCAAGGTGGTGTCAATATACTTTATGGTGTTTTCTGCAAATAAATTTTTATTGTCTAATTGTTTTTTAATAAGCGTCTTAACAGTTTCGTTAAGATAATCTACTATCCTAGCTTTATTGGTTCCGTCTAGAGATAATTTAATGATTGAAGGTGCTTTTTCATCAATAGCAATTTTGATATTTTTGTATTTAGAAACCACCTCATCAAAGGAATTAAAGGAAACCATGTATTCGCTACCTTCATAATCTCCTGGATTGTCTTTAATATCCAAAACCCAATTCAAGAATGGCAAGTTTACTCGTTGTCCAACTTTGAATCTTTTAACGATTTTAGAATCTACAACCGAAACCGCATTTTTGGAATTTTCTAAATAATTAATTACCGCAATCGAATTAGAATTTGCATTAATGGTAATCTCGTAATCGGTTTTAGAAAGAAATTTAATAGTTACCGGAACGTTAAACAATTGATTTTTAGATTTATCAATAGTAACGGAAAAAGGAGTGTTTCCATAAACATCTTCTATAAAATATTTTTTCTGCTGCAAATATTCTACATAAAACTGTAATTTATCTACCACAATTTCATTATGAGAACGCGACTTAATGGTGGTTGCAATATTTTGTACCTGATCTGAACTTCCTCCCCAGTTAAATACCAAACTAGTATTCGAAGTAAACAAAGGATTATCTTGCTCCTTAATAGCAATTGTAGTTTCAAGTGAATAAATCTTTTGTTTGCGAATATTTACTTGATGAGCAACGATTAAACAAATTACCAAACCAAAAACAAACCATTTCCAATAGCCTCCTATTTTGATTAAGAAACCTTTAAAATCAAAGCTGTTTTGGTTTTCAAAAAAAGAAAAATCTTTAATATCTAACATTAATTTGGGGTTTATTTAAGTAATAAAAATGTGGTGGTTGCTAAGGATAATATAGTAATGATGGTTCCTAATGACTCTATACCCGTTTTTCCTGTTCCCCAAGATTTTTGTTTGAGGGGTTTTACATAAATATAATCGTTGGGCTGCAAATAATAGCATTGTGATTGCATTGCTTTAGAGTTGGTTAAATCAATGCTAAACGTTTCGGCTCCTTGCGGAAATTGACGAATTACTTTAACATCTTTTCTATCGCCAATGATTGTGATATCTCCCGAATTGGCAATCGCTTCTAATATGGTAACCTTGTCTTGGTATAAAATTTTGCTTCCTGTACTTCCAACTTCACCGTTAACGGTATATCGAAAACCTGCAAGTTTAACATTTACATAAATTCCGGCTTCTTTTTTAAAGTGATCCTTTAATAATAATGCCTCAATTTTTTCACGAGCCTCGTCAATAGTAAAACCCAAAACGTTTATTTCTCCGAGTATTGGCATTCTCACGTTACCATGATCGTCTACCGAATATCCTTTTAAGTATAATAATTGATCGGAAGTTGCTGCTTGAGTGGAACTTTCATTATTAAATATCTCCACCAATTTAGGGTCAATGGCTTTAACAGTGATACTCAAGATATCATTAGTTTGTAATCGATACGGCTTTAAAGAAACAGGACTAATTGCGCTCTCGGGAGAATTTTCTTTTTTTTGTAGGTAAATTAAATCTTGCGAAGGAACGCAAGACGTAACTAAGACTCCAATAAAAAAAAATAAGTACACTATTCGATTATTCATTCTTAAAACTAATTTAGCAAACAAAGATAGTTTTTCAAATTTAAATACAAAAAAGTTGCAATAGAATATTGTTTAAATATTTTTAAGTGAATTTTCAAACGGAACCCTTTGCACAATACTTCTGCCCAAGGTAACTTCATCTGCGTATTCTAATTCATCGCCAACCGCTATTCCGCGTGCTATGGTTGAGGTTTTTATTTCGAAGTTTTTCAGTTGTTTGTAAAGGTAAAAATTAGTGGTATCGCCTTCCATAGTAGAACTTAAAGCAAATATAATTTCTTCCACCTTGCCTGTTTGTAATTTATCTACCAAAGTAGTAATATTTAATTGACTAGGACCTACTCCATCAATTGGAGATATTTTTCCACCCAAAACATGGTAGATACCTTTAAATTGGTTGGTATTTTCAATTGCCATAACGTCGCGTATATCCTCAACAACACATATTATTTTGTGATTTCGTGAAGCGTTGGAACAAATTTCACATACTTCAACATCGGAAATATTGTGGCAATTTTTACAAAACTTCACTTCTTCCCGCATGGTAGTTAGTGCTTGTGATAAGAATTGGGTTTGTTCTACGGGTTGTTTTAATAAATGTAAAACCAATCGAAGGGCTGTTCGTTTCCCAATTCCAGGTAACTGCGCCATTTCGTTGACTGCTTTTTCTAATAGTTTAGATGAAAATTCCATGAGGCAAAAGTAAAAAATAAAGTTGGAAGATGGAAGATGGAAGTTTGCCTAAATTGAAAACAAAAATGCTAATAGCAACATTCTTCTCATTCCCAACTTCTAACTTCCATCTTTTTTACTATTTTAGCACAACTAAAAAAATACTTATGTCGCCAATTGCCATTTTAACATTAATTGTAATTTATTTCAGTTTATTAATTTTTATTTCTTGGATAGTGAGTAAGAAAAGTTCGGATAACGATACTTTTTTTAAGGCCAATAAAAATTCCAAATGGTATTTAGTAGCTTTCGGAATGATTGGAACTGCCATTTCGGGTATAACTTTTATTTCGGTTCCTGGAGAAGTTGGAAACCCTGATTTGCAGTTTAAATATTTTCAGTTTGTAATAGGTTGCGCAATAGGTTTTATAATCGTTGCAAAAATTTTATTACCACTGTATTACCGAATGAATTTAACCTCTATTTATGGTTATATTGAACAACGTTTGGGCGTAGTTAGTTATAAAACGGCTGCTACCATTTTCTTAATTGGACGAACCATCGGATCGGCATTTCGATTGTATTTAGTGGTTTTTGTATTGCAAAAATACGTTTTCGATGCTTTGCACGTTCCGTTTGCAATGACGGTGTTGGTTTCTCTTGGGTTGATTTTTGCTTATACCTACCGTGGTGGTTTGAAAACGATTATAATTACGGATACCTTGCAAACTTTTTTCTTAATCTCCTCTGTATTTTTAACGATATTCTTTATTTGCAGAAGTTTGAATTTTAATGTAGTAGAGGCTTTTGAACAAGTAAAAAACAGCCACTATTCGAAAGTGTTTTTCTTTGAAGATTATTTAAAAGGGACTTATTTTTGGAAGCAAATTTTGGGTGGAATATTTGTAACTATCGCTACCGTTGGATTGGATCAAGATTTAATGCAGAAGAATTTGAGTTGTAAAAACATTGGCGAAGCACAAAAGAATATGTTCACTTTTACGGGAATTTTTGTTTTGATAAATATCTTCTTTTTGAGTGTTGGTGCCTTACTTTATATTTATGCCGAAAAGAATGGCATCGCGGTTCCGCAAGTGAATGGCGTTGCTAGAACGGATTTGCTTTTTCCCGAAATTGCAATTCATCATTTAAGTATTATTCCGACTATCGTTTTTTTATTGGGATTGACGGCAGCTACTTTTGCTACTACTGATAGTGCTTTAACGGCTCTAACGACTTCGTTTTGTGTAGATTTTTTAGGGATGGATAAAATAAAGGAAATTCCAAATAGTGAAAATCCAAATTCCAATGAGGCAATGGAAAGAGATGGAAAAAAATTAGTTAGAACAAGACATTTTGTTCATGTGGGGTTTTCGATTTTGATGTTTTTGGTGATTATTTTTTTCAACGCTATTAACGATGATTCGGTAGTGAAGATGGTCTTTAAGATTGCAACCTATACCTATGGACCACTTTTGGGGTTATTTGGATTTGGATTGTTTATGAAATCGAAAACGGTGCACGATAAGTTGGTGCCTATTGTTTGCCTGGTTTCTCCTGCTATTTGTTTTTTGATTACTCAAAATTCGGAATTACTTTTAGGAAAATATGTAATTGATAATGAACTTATTATTGTAAACGGATTGATAACGTTTTTAGGATTGTTATTAATTAGTAAACCTGCAACTACTGAAACAAGGTTTTAAAACAATTGCTCCTTCTTTTTTTTTTAACCATTAAGAGATTTAAGGTTATTAAGATTGGGTTCTTTGAACTTTTATTTTCATTCAATCTGTTTGATTTTTAGCCCCGATAGAAATGAAAATAAAAAAATGTCCCGATTGTTCGGGACATTTTTTTATTGTAATGGATAGCGGGAATTGCCTTAACCGAAAAAGCCCAAGCCATTCGCTTCTTATAATTAATATTGATTGGTAGTCAATAAAACCAAGGTGCAGGCCTCTTCTACTTTAATATTATTGGATTTTAAGAGTTGATAAAACTCTGGATTTTCGGTTCCGGGATTGAAAATAACCCGTTTTGGTTTGGTTTCGATGATGTAATTGTAGTATTCGCGTTGACGCAAAGCATTCAAATAAAGGCTTACGGTATCGATATTTTTTAGGGGTATGTTTTTAGTTCGTATGGAAATTCC
>CANGCT010000071.1 GCA_947452415.1 Flavobacteriaceae bacterium | reverse complement strand
CTTAGCAAATTGTGCTCTGCGCAACCTACGGATGAGTTCTTCGGTCTTTCCCGAAAACATCGAGCCACAGATTACTTCAATCCATCCAAATTGTTCTTTATGATTTACAGTATTTTCGAGAAACATTTTGTATTTTTAGACCTTAAAAAAGGATTTGTTTTTATTACTTTGTATCGAAACAAATTTATTATAAAATAAGATAAGTTAGTCACTATAATTTTAAAGTTATGAAAAAAAGATTGGAAGCCGAATTAATAAGCCTTGCGCACCGGATTTTAAAACTAAAAAATAAATCGGAAATAGATCAATTGTATCTAGAATCTAGAAAATTATACGAAACTTTAGCTGTTTTAAAATTCTATGGCGATAATTACGAGCAAGTTAAATCGGAAATTACCCAAGAGGATTTAGAGGAAAAATTAACAGCTGTTGCAGAAGATATAACTTCAGTAGAAGTAAAACCACAAGAAGTTAATTCTGTTATTGAAGAAACTGTTGCAGACGCAACGCCTGAAATTGAAGTTATTGACGAATCCGATTCGGAAACAGAAGATAATGAAATTGAAGAGGAAGAAGTAATCGAAAAGGAGGAGATTGAAGAAGAGGAATATGCAGGTGAAATTGCAAATGAAGAAGAGGAAGGTCTTCAAAGTCCTGAATTGGAAAACGAAATTAATTTCGAACCTCTATTTGAATTGGCTGAGGAAGAGCCTATAGAAGAACTTAAAGTTGAAAAAACCGAAAACAAAAAGACGGAAGCTAAGCAAATTTCTTTTGAAGATTTACTTGGCGCAAATTATAACGAGCCTGTTTTTGTAAAACCTAACGACGTGGTTATTCCTCCATCTTTAAAAAGTGTTTTAGATGAAAAACCGATGTCGCTTAACGACCAACTTTCTAAAGCAATTAATATTGGAATGAACGACAGAATTGCTTTTGTAAAGCATTTGTTTGCCGATAGTGATGAAGATTACAATCGCGTTTTATCGCAATTAAATACCTTTGGCACCCAAGAAGAAGCTCTCGATTTTATTGAAGAAATCATCAAGCCCGATTATAATAATTGGAAAGGAAGCGAAGAATATGCAGAGCGATTTATGGAAATTGTAGAGAACAAATTTAACTAAATGTCGAAACTGTATATTGTTCCTACACCAATTGGAAACTTAGAAGACATGACTTTTAGAGCCATTAGAGTTCTAAAAGAAGCCGATTTAATCTTGGCAGAAGACACCCGCACTAGTGGGAAATTGTTGAAACATTACGAGATTTCTACCCACATGCACAGCCACCACATGCATAACGAACACAAAACGGTAGAAAATTTGATTACAAGATTGAAAGGTGGCGAAACCATTGCTTTAATAAGCGATGCAGGAACACCAGCCATTTCTGACCCTGGGTTTTTACTCACCCGCGCTTGTGTAGAAAATAATATTGAAGTAGATTGTTTGCCTGGCGCAACTGCATTTGTACCTGCTCTTGTCAATAGCGGTTTACCCAACGACCGATTTATATTTGAAGGTTTCTTGCCCGAGAAAAAAGGAAGACAAACCCGTTATTTGTTTCTAGCCGAAGAAACACGCACGATGATTTTTTATGTTTCCCCACATAAATTAGTAAAAACCTTAGCCGAATTTGTACAATACTTTGGTGCCGAAAGACAAGTTTCTATCTCCAGAGAATTATCCAAACTGCATGAAGAAACCATTCGTGGTACTGCAGAAGAAGTCCTTAAACACTATGAAGCAAAAACTCCAAAAGGAGAAATTGTTGCGGTTGTTGGTGGGAAAAGTGTGAAGTAAATATCTAGTTTTATGAAAAAAGTAGTTTTTTTATCCTTAGTTCTATTGTTAATTGGTTGTAAAATCAAGCAATCTCAAAACATTGATAAAACGAATGTATTATTTATTGGAAATAGTTTGACGTATTACCACGATATGCCAAAAACATTGCAAGCAATGCTAAATGAAAAACATTCTAATTATACTATTGAACAATCTGCCTATGCGGGAATGACACTTAAAGGTCATTTGCAAGATATTATTACTGAAAGTAAAGGAGATACAATTAATTCAAGAAGCAAAGAACCTGGCGAGGTAACTGAAACTGAAAAAAAAATAAAATCTAAAAAGTGGGACATCATTGTTTTACAAGAAGGAACCGGACGGCTTTATTTTTCTGAGGTTATTAAAGAAGTTATAAACCCATCCATCCAAAGTATTAAAGAGCTTAACAACAATCCTAATTGCAAGTACGTTCTATTTAAAACATGGCCATCAAAAGGTGAATACCCTAGAAAATCGGAATGCTTACCCAAACATTATTTTGACTGGGAAAAATATTATGTCAATGAAGAAACTAGTAATAAAATAACATTTTGTTCTACAGAAAGATTGAATTTAGAACAAGATATGGATATTCTCAATTCTTTTTTTAATACGATAGCGCAAGACAATGGAATGTCAAAAACGGATCATTGTAATTTACATTATAAAGTAAGAACCAAATTTCCTGAACTAGAAATTTATGATGACGAATACCATCCGTCAGAAATCGGATCGTATCTCAATGCCTTAGAGTTTTATAGGTTTTTAACAAATGAAAAAGTTTCTAAACTAAAATATATTGGAAAATTAGATCAAAATACGGCTAAGAAACTTAAAAGTTTTTTTGATTAATTTCATATTTACTACAAAAATACAAGCCATAAAAACATAATTCGTAATTTTTAATTCCTAATTAAAATGCGTTGGACTATAAAATCAAAGCCCAAAAAAGAGAAAGTTCAAAAACTACAAAGTGAACTTCAAATTGACGAACTTATTGCTACCCTATTGCTACAACGTGGGGTGGAAAATTACGACCAAGCCAAAACATTTTTCCGACCATCGTTAAATGATTTACATAATCCGTATCTGATGAAAGATATGGACAAAGCCGTTGCACGTATTGAAACTGCAATTGCCAACGAAGAAAATATCTTGGTTTTTGGTGATTATGATGTAGATGGAACCACTGCTGTTTCATTAGTTTCGAGTTATTTAAGAAGTTATTATCCTGATGTTGCCACTTACATTCCCGATAGATACGACGAAGGTTATGGTATTTCCTATAAAGGAATTGACTTTGCTGAAGACAATGAATTTTCCTTAATTATTGCATTAGATTGTGGAATAAAATCCATCGATCACGTCGCTTATGCTAAAGCAAAAAATATAGATTTTATCATTTGCGATCACCACCGTCCAGGAGATGCATTGCCCAATGCTATTGCCGTTTTAGATCCAAAACGGGAAGATTGTTTTTATCCTTATGATGAACTTTGCGGTTGTGGTATAGGTTTTAAATTAGTACAAGCCCTTGCCGAACATCGAGGGCAAACCATAGAAGATTTAGTTCTTTATTTGGATTTAGTTGCTACTGCCATTGCTGCCGATATTGTTCCTATAACTGGGGAAAATAGGGTTTTAGCCAAATTTGGTTTGGAAGTTATCAATTCTAATCCTCGGCCAGGAATAAAGGCTTTGATTCAGAATGTAAAAAAACAAGTACTCACCATAACCGATGTCGTTTTTATCATTGCTCCGCGAATAAACGCTGCCGGAAGAATAAAACATGGTAACGAAGCAGTTGCACTTTTAACCGAATACAATTTAGATCAAGCCGAACAATTTGCTTCTGAAATTGAACAACACAATACCGACCGAAAAGGATTAGACAAACAAATTACAGTAGAAGCCCTTGCCCAAATAGAAACTAATAACGAAAAAGAAAATTTCACAACGGTTTTATATCAAGAAGATTGGCATAAAGGCGTTATCGGAATTGTGGCTTCGCGATTAACCGAAACCTATTACCGCCCCACGATTGTATTTACTAAAAGTGGCGACAAACTTGCTGCTTCGGCACGGTCGGTAAAAGATTTTGATGTGTACAATGCTTTGGAGGCTTGTGCCGAACATTTGGAGCAATTTGGCGGGCATAAATATGCTGCTGGAATGACTTTGAAAAAAGAAAATTATTTAGCTTTCAAAGAGGCATTTGAAAAAGAAGTACGAAATACCATTCCACCCGAATTATTAATTCCGGAAATAGCGGTAGATACCGAGATTAACTTTAGTGATATTAACCCGAGGTTTATAAGATTATTGAGTCAGTTTGAGCCTTTTGGCCCTGGGAATATGACTCCAACTTTTGTAACCAAAAACATAAAAGATACTGGTTATGCCAAACCACTTGGGAAAGAAGACGAACATTTAAAATTATTTGTAAAACAAAATAATTCCGAAGGTTTTGGAGCAATTGCATTTAATCTTGGAACTAAACTAGAAATGGTTATGAACCAAAAGCCGTTTCAAGCCGTTTACTGTATTGATGAAAATGAATTTAATGGAAATGTAACGGTGCAATTGAGGGTTAAGGATTTGAAAACTAAAATTTAATAAATTATTTCGGCATATCACTTCGCCATTAACTATTTGATATTTAAATCATTAAATGTAAAATAAAACTAACGTTCTTCCTCATTTTTTTAATATTTTATTTTACCAATGTGGCGCATGGTTTGCAAGATTTTCCCTTTTCTTTTTTCGATATAAGAAGAAGAATTAGAAGCTTTAAATTTTCTAGGATTTGGTAAAATTGCAGCTATACCTGCTGCTTGATTTTTAGTTAGGTTATTGGCATCCGTTTTATACCAATAATTAGCTGCCGCTTGAACGCCATAAACACCGTTTCCCATTTCAATAGAATTTAAGTAAACTTCCATGATGCGCTCTTTACCCCAAACAATTTCAATAAGAACAGTGAAATAGGCTTCTAGCCCTTTACGAAGGTAACTACGGCCTTGCCACAGAAAAACATTTTTGGCAGTTTGTTGTGAAATAGTACTTCCACCTTTAATTTTTTTGCCTCTTTCGTTATTCTTCATTGCTTTTTGCATGGCCGTAAAATCAAAACCATGATGGGTTAAAAAAGTCCCATCTTCACTAGCAATAACCGCCTTTTGCATGTTGGGAGAAATTTCTTCCAAAGGAACCCAATAGTGGCTGCAAGTCATTTCCTTTCCTGCAATTTTTTGTTCTATCGCTCGAGTAACCATTAAAGGTGTGAACGGAACAGAAACCCATTTAAATACTAACACAAAAAAGAAGGAAAGCCCTAAAAACCAAAGAAAGGCTTTCCAAAGAAAGGCTTTTAATTTTTGAAAAAAAGTCCGGTTGGATTTGTTTTTTATTGCTGCCATTTATATTAAATCTGCTAATTCTTTACCAATTAAACTTCCTATTGCGACTCCCATACCCCCCAAGCGCACTCCACAATATACATTTTCAGACAATTGGGTAACTATGGGATTTTTGTGAGAACCAATTCCCATGATGCCACTCCATCTGTGGGCAATCTTAAATTCTTGATTTGGTAAAATTACATTTTTTAACAAGTCTTCCAATTTATTCTGTATTTTTTCTGTTTGCGATAAATCGGTGGTAGTTTCTACCTCAAAATCTAAGTTTCTACCTCCTCCAAGAAGAATCCGATCTTCAAAATTTCTAAAATAGTAGTAGCCTTTATCTAAATGAAAGGTTCCTTTTATATCTAAATTGGGAATTGGTTCGGTAATTAATACTTGTGCGCGAGCAGGTTTCACGGCATTATTCGTTAAGTATCCGGCAAAACCATTCGTTGCAAAAAGTAATTTTTTCGTTTGAAAAATATACTCATTTATAACCAATTCCACCGAATTATTTTTATCTGCAAAAGAGGTAACTTCCGCTTGATTTAAAATTAATATATCTTTGGAAATAGCCTCTTTCAGCAAGGCCTGCATCATATTTCCGGTGTCGATTTGTGCTTCAAACGGATTAAAAATGCAGTATTCTTTTATGTTTTCAAATGCAAAACGATCGATTTCTTTAGAAAAAACGTCCGACCTAAAAAGAGGTTTTAGCATTTCATTTAAAAACGGAAGTTTTTGCAAACATTCCGTGTAAGTTGCATCATCGTCCTTTAAAAACAATTCATATCCGCCATAAGGTTTGAAATCTATAACGGTATCACCTAGTCTTTTTCGAAGTAATTGCAGTCCATCCCAACGTTTTTGAATTAATTGAATTACTTCTTCTTCGGAATGTGATTTTAAATCGTCAATAATTTCTGACAAACTTCCAAAACATGCAAAGCCTGCATTCTTAGTGCTTGCTCCTTGAGGTAACATTCCTTTTTCTAAGATTAAAATCTTACTTTCGGGAAATCGTTCACGTAGTTGTAAAGCACAATGCAATCCAACAATACCACTGCCAACAATGGTGAAGTCGACATTAGTAAACCAATTTTTTATTTCCCAATAACTTAATTGCATGGCGGCTATTTTCTGCTAATTTAGAAAAAAAGTAATAACGCTCCAATTTAAAATTATTTCCTACTTTTAACCTCTTATTAAAAATCATTAAATACAATGAAAAAATTATTTTTTATTATCCTAAGTACTATGAGCATAGCAGCATCGGCGCAACAAGTTTTGTCGCCAGAACTTCTTTGGAAGTTAGGAAGGGTAACTCCTTTGGGAATTTCTAAAGACGGAAAATTGGTGGTTTATAAAGTAACCAATCCTTCTGTGGAAGAGAACAAAGCGAGTTCTAAATTTTACACGATGCCTATTTCAGGGGGGGCCGCTACTGAAGTTAAAGACACTAAAGATTTACTTGCCGACAAAAATGTTTCGGCTGATGGAAAATTTATTGTTTCTACACAGGAAGTAAAAACCGAAAAAGTTTTAGGGAAAGATTATTATCCAAATTTAGAAAAATCGGATGTTCAAATATACAATGGTTTGGATTACCGCCATTGGGATACCTGGAATAATGGCACACACAACCACGTTTTTTATGCCGAAACTAAAGAAGGTGCTACGGCAATAGACATTATGAAAGGCGAAAATTTTGATGCACCACAGAAACCTTTTGGTGGCGATGAAGATTATATTTGGTCGCCAGACAGCAAAAGCATTATTTATGTATGTAAGAAAAAAGAAGGAACTGCCTATGCAATTTCTACTAATACTAATTTGTACGAATACAATTTA
Organism: Flavobacteriaceae bacterium; assembly: GCA_947452415.1. Classification (GTDB taxonomy): domain Bacteria; phylum Bacteroidota; class Bacteroidia; order Flavobacteriales; family Flavobacteriaceae; genus Flavobacterium. Next base: position 7,221 of record CANGCT010000071.1, on the reverse strand, counting down.
GAAGCCAAGACCACTAAAAATTTAACCGAAAACAATTTGGGTTACGACACCAATCCTGCATTTTCACCAACTGGAAATTTAACTTGGTTGCAAATGAAACGCGATGGGTATGAAGCCGATAAAAACGATATTATTGTTCGAGTGAACGATAAATTCTACCAAAATCTTACTGCTACCTATGATGGAACTGTGGAAAGTTTTAAATGGAGTAAAGATGGAAAGAAAGTCTATTTTTTATCTCCAGTAGATGGAACGCAACAATTATTTGAAGTGAATTTTCCTGGGATGACTAAAATGGCTATCACGGTGAAACAAGTGACTTCGGGAGATTTTGACGTTCATGACATTGTAGATATTACTGGCGATACTGCTATTTTGTCTAGAAACGACATGAACCATGCATTGGAAATTTACTCTTGTAATTTAAAGAAAAATACTTGGTCGCAATTGACCTCAGTAAATACAGCAACCTATGCAACTCTTTCGTTACCTAAATATGAAAGAAGATATGTTACTACTACTGATGGCAAAAAGATGTTGGTTTGGGTAATTTTACCTCCAAATTTTGATGCTACTAAAAAATACCCAACACTTTTATATTGTCAAGGCGGGCCACAAAGTCCGTTAACGCAGTTTTATTCGTTCCGTTGGAATTTCTCTTTAATGGCTTCGCAAGGGTATATTGTAGTTGCGCCAAACCGTCGTGGAATGTATGGTCACGGACAAGAATGGAACGAACAAATCTCTAAAGATTGGGGTGGTCAAGTAATGGATGATTACCTATCGGCAATTGATGATGTATCTAAAGAAAGTTATGTAGATAACAATCGTTTGGGTTGCGTTGGAGCCAGTTATGGGGGGTATTCAGTGTTTTATTTAGCCGGAATTCACAACAACCGTTTCAAAACCTTTATCGCTCACGATGGGGTTTTCAATACCCAAAGTATGTTTGGAACTACTGAAGAAGTTTTCTTTAATTACTGGGATTTTGGTGGTGCATATTGGGAAAAAGACAACAAGGTTGCTCAAAAAGCCTACACTACTTTTAACCCAATTAATTATGTAGATAAATGGAATACTCCAATCTTAATTTTTCAAGGTGGTATTGATTATAGAGTGCCAATAGGGCAAGGACAAGAAGCATTTCAAGCAGCGCAATTGCGAGGCATTAAAAGCAAATTAGTTTATTTTCCAGAAGAAAACCACTGGGTGCTTAAACCACAAAATGCAATGGTTTGGCAAAGTGAGTTTTACAAATGGTTGAAGGAGACTTTATAGAAAAAATTTAAAAATCTCCTTGACATTGTGTTACAGGAGATTTTTCTTTTTATATCTGTTGGAATAAATTAGAATTATTCCAAAAACAACTCTAGAATACTATCCACGTCTATTCCACATATTTTTTGGAGTTCCTCTATTCTTCCGTGTTCTATAAATACATCCGGAATACCAAGGGTTTTAATAGGAGTTGTATAATTATTTTCGGTAGCAAATTCTACAATTGCACTTCCAAAACCGCCTTTAATTACTCCATCTTCTATAGTAATTATTTTCTCGAAAGAGGTGAAAATTTTATGCAAAAGACTTTCGTCTAATGGTTTTACAAATCCAAAATCATAATGTGCAATAGCATCCGAATTGGAAATTTTATTCAATGCCAAAGCCACATTGTTTCCAATAAATCCTGTAGATAAAACTGCCGATTTAGTTCCTTCTTTAAGTTCGTGTGCTTTACCTATTTCAATTTTATGGAAAGGTTTTTGCCAATTAACAGAAATTCCCCTTCCTCTTGGATACCTAATTGCAATGGGATGTTCCAATCCTAAAGAAGCGGTAAAAAGTATATTTCGGAAATCAATCTCATCTTTGGGCGCATAAATAATAAGGTTTGGAATACATCGCAAATAAGCCAAATCAAAAACACCATGATGCGTAGCGCCATCTTCTCCAACCAAACCCGCTCTATCCAAACAAAAAATTACGGGTAAATTCTGCAAAGCAACATCGTGAATCACTTGGTCGTAAGCGCGTTGTAAAAAAGTAGAATAGATATTGCAAAAAACTACCATACCTTGAGTGGCCATTCCTGCAGAAAGCGTCACCGCATGCTGCTCTGCAATACCCACATCAAAGGCCCTATCTGGAAAAGCATCCATCATGAATTTCAACGAACTTCCACTAGGCATTGCTGGGGTAATCCCAATAATTTTTGGATTATTTGTAGCCAATTCTACTAAAGTTAATCCAAAAACATCTTGAAATTTAGGAGGCAAATGCTCTTCCGATTTAAGATGAATTTCTCCAGTAGTTTTATCAAATTTCCCAGGGGCATGGTACTTTACTTGATCGTCTTCCGCTTGTTGTAAGCCTTTACCTTTGGTAGTTGTTATATGAAGAAATTTTGGTCCTTTTACATTTTTAAGTCGTTCTAATTCCGAAATCAACCTAGGTAAATCATGTCCGTCAATAGGTCCCGAATAATCAAAATTCAATGACTTAATCATGTTATTTTGCTTCGGATTTTTCCCTTCTTTAACCGAAGTTAAGTACAGTTTCAAAGCGCCAACACTCGGGTCAATTCCAATAGCGTTATCGTTCAAAATCACCAATAAATTGGCATCGGTTACCCCGGCATGATTCAATCCTTCAAATGCCATCCCACTTGCAATGGATGCATCTCCAATAACGGCAATGTGCTGTTTGTCTTCCCCCTTCAATTGAGAGGCAATCGCCATTCCTAAAGCCGCAGAAATAGAAGTAGAAGAATGTCCCACCCCAAATGTATCGTAAACACTTTCTCTACGTTTTGGAAAACCCGAAATCCCGCCAAATTGCCTATTAGTATGGAATTTATCTTTTCGTTCGGTTAAAATTTTATGCCCATAGGCCTGATGGCCCACATCCCAAACCAATAAATCTTCGGGAGTATTAAAGACATAATGCAAGGCAATAGTCAATTCTACAACACCAAGACTAGCTCCAAGATGCCCTTCTTTTACAGAAACTATATCAATAATAAAATCACGTAATTCTTTTGCCAATTGTGGCAATTGAGAAGGTTCCAATTTTCTTAAATCGGTTGGATTGTTGATATTTTGAAGCAAATTTTCACACATGTAGCAAATGTACAAATTGAATTCTTATTTTTGTGGAATGGAAAACATTTTCACCGACGAATACTTTATGAAAAAGGCATTGCAAGAAGCAGAAACCGCTTTTGAAAAAGGAGAAATTCCCGTTGGTGCCATCATTGTCATTGACAACAAAATTATTGCAAGAAGCCATAATTTAACCGAATTGCTAAACGATGTTACCGCCCATGCCGAAATGCAATCCATAACGGCAGCAGCCAATTTTTTAGGGGGGAAATATTTAAAAGGCTGCACTATATATGTTACTTTAGAGCCTTGCCAAATGTGTGCTGGCGCCTTATATTGGAGTCAGATTTCCAAAATTGTTTTTGGAGCTCATGACGAACAACGCGGTTTTTTAACCCTCGGAACCAAACTACATCCAAAAACTGAAGTAAAACAAGGGATTTTAGCCCAAGAAAGTTCCGATTTAATGAAGCGTTTTTTTGCAAAAAAAAGATAATACTATATTCATTCTACAGCAATTTTTAATATATTTATATTAAAAAAATATCAAATATGGAAACTAAAATAAAATCAACACTTCTTATTAGTTTAGCAATTATTTTAACTGCTTGGATTCTTGGATCTGCATTTAAAAAAAGAAATGAAAATTTAGACACTATTTCTGTAATAGGATTAGGAACTAAAGATTTTGTTTCTGATGAAATTCTTTGGTCTGGAAGTTTCACAACTAGTAGTTTAGACATTAAAACAGCTTATACTAAAATTGTTACAGACCAAAAAATTGTGACTAATTTTTTTATAAATAAAGGTTTTAATACCAACGAATTTAGTTTTGGCGCTGTAAATTTTCAAAAGAAATTTAAAGAAATAAGAAAAGAGAATCCTAACAACTCCGATCTGAATCAAATCGAGCAAGTGTTTGATGGTTATGAAGCAACACAAACTATTATTTTTTCAGCTAAGAAAAATCCGGAGATGATGAAAAAAATAGAAGCTGTTTCTAACAAAACATCCGAATTAATTAATTCTGGAATTGAATTATCTTCCAATTCTATTCAATATACCTATTCCAATTTGCCAAGTTTAAAGCAGAGCTTAATTGAAAAGGCTACCAAGGACGCAAGCGAAAGAGCAAATAAAATTGTGAATACTGCGGATGGAAAAATTGGAAAACTAAAAAATGCAAGTATGGGAGTATTTCAAATTACCGGGCAAGGTTCAACCGAAGAAGATAGTTATGGAGGAATAAACGACACCTATAGCAAGAATAAAACTGCTAGAATAACCGTTCGGCTAGAATATGAATTGGAATAGTAAAAAATTAAAAAACAAAAAATCGCCAAATAGTGTCTACTTTTTGGGCGGTCTAAGTTAATTAGGATTTGTTTTTATAAGTCATTCCGTGTGATTTTTAAACCACATAGATTCATTATTTAAAAAAAACGAAAGGCGTTTCACTTTATTAAGAAAACATAGTTAGGTGAGTTATGAGAGCCCATGAATGGGCTATGTAGTACTTTTTTTCTATGTTACTATGTGATCCATTTTTTAAGTTGCTAATACTATTTTTTTAAATTCTCCAACATTATAGTGGTCATCGAATCCATTTCATATTGGTGTTTCCAACCCCAATCTTCTCTTGCAAAAGAATCATCAATTGATGCAGGCCAACTGTTAGCAATATTTTGGCGGGAGTCGGGTTTATAAGTAATCGTGAAATTCGGAAGGTGTTTTTTAATTTCTTCAGCAATTTGGGCAGGCGTAAAACTAATTCCAGCCAAATTATAAGCCGAACGAATTTTTACTTTTTCGTTATCCGCTTGCATGATTTCTATTGTTGCTCTAATGGCATCGTCCATATACATCATCGGCAACTTAGTATCTTTTGAAAGGAAACATTCAAAAGTTCCATTATCTAAAGCTTTATGGTAAATATCCACAGCATAATCGGTAGTGCCTCCTCCTGGCTCAGTTGTCCAACTAATTAACCCTGGATAGCGAATACTTCGTACATCCACCCCATATTGGTGGTGGTAATATTCACACCAGCGTTCCCCTGTTTGTTTACTAATTCCGTAAACCGTGGTTGGCTCCATGATGGTGTATTGTGGTGTATTTTCTCTTGGAGTTGTTGGTCCGAAAACGGCAATACTTGAAGGCCAAAAGACTTTTTTAATCTTTTTGGCTTTGGCTAAATTCAAAACATGAAACAACGAATTCATATTTAAATCCCAAGCAAATGCAGGGTTTTTTTCGGCTGTAGCCGATAATAAAGCAGCCATTAAATACACATCGGTAATCTGATATTGCTCGACTAAATGCTCGATTTGGTTATAATCTAAAGCATTTACCACCTCAAAAATCCCTTTGTTGACAATGTCGCTATTCAGTTTTCTAATATCGGAAGCAATCACATTGTCGTTTCCATAAACAGCACGGAGTTTTATGGTGAGTTCGGTACCAATTTGTCCGCAAGCACCAATAATTAATATTTTGGTAGTCATAAGTTTGTTTGTTTGTGATACAAATATAAGGTTTTCGATTAAGAATAGTGGAAACTTATAACTCTAACTTCCCTCACTCAAACATTTACCAAACCTTTCACAAAATCTCTAAAACAAAACTACTACTTTTGTATTTTTGTAACCTAATTGAAATTTCGCTGATGCCATTGAAATCTTTCTACATATTATTATTTGCCCTGTTAATTGTTTCTTGTAAAGACGACGACTCGCAATTAATCATTGAACAAAAAAAAGAAGCTCAAAAAAAAGAGGTTGTTTTTAATACTATAAACAGAGGTTGGAACTTTGATATTTCTCCACTAGAAGCAACTACACAGAGCAAAATTCAAAACTGGGTAGAATGGCGTAATTTTTTAACCGAAATCAACCAAAAACCAAAAAGTTCTATTGGTGCTTTTCAAACAAAGGCATCCGTTTTGTCTAAAAAAGCAATGGAATTACAGATAAATATTCCAGAAGAATTTAATAAACCGCAAATGAAAACGCGCATTACGGTACTTATTACCAAAATTAAAACAATGGATTTGTACATTCATTTGCGTCAAATTCCAGATCAAAAAGTAGTAAAACTTATTGGCGAAATAAATACCGAAATCGACTTCTTGCAATTGCAAATGGAGGAAATTGTAAAAAGAAGCCAAATCCCAGTGGAAGAAGGCGAACAAGACCTTATTATGATGAAGGATACCGCTAGAGCTATTCCAAATTAAAATCTACTAAAACCACCCTCTTGAGTAAAAGTACTATTACTTCTGTTTATCAAAAATCGGCTAAAATCCAGCAATTAGCAACCGCTTTACAACAACGCGACATTAAAATAAATGCCAAGGGGTTGTTGGGTTCGGCGCTGTCCTTGGTGGTAGAAGCCACTTTTGAAAAAGCCGAAGTGCCGTTTCTTTTGTTGTTTAACGATAAGGAGGAAGCCGCTTATTATCTCAACGATTTAGAACAACTGCTCAACGACCATGACGTTTTGTTTTATCCGGGATCGTACCGACGACCATACCAAATAGACGAAACCGATAATGCCAATATATTACTTAGAGCCGAGGTTTTAAACCGAATTAATTCCCGCAAAAAACCCGCTATAATTGTTTCGTATGCCGAAGCAATTTTTGAAAAAGTAGTTACCAAAAAAGAACTCGAAAAAAATACGTTCAAGATTTCGGTAAACGATAAATTGGCGATTGATTTTATCAACGAAGTTTTATTTGAATACAATTTCAAAAGAGTAGATTTTGTATCTGAGCCAGGAGAATTCTCTGTTCGTGGTGGAATTGTAGATGTTTTTTCTTTTTCCAATGACAATCCGTATCGGATAGAGTTTTTTGGTAATGAAGTAGATTCCATTCGAAGTTTTGATGTAGAAACCCAGCTTTCTATTGAAAAATTAAAGAAAGTGTCTATCATTCCAAACGTGGAAAATAAATTTTTTGAAGAAAACCGCGAAAGTTTCTTGGATTATATCCACGAAAAAACGGTGCTTTTTATTCAAGATACCGATTTACTCGGACAACAATTAGACAAACTTTTTGCTAAAGCAACCGAAGCATTTTCTAAATTAGACACCACCGTTAACAGGATGCAACCCGAAGAAT
>CANGCT010000070.1 GCA_947452415.1 Flavobacteriaceae bacterium | reverse complement strand
TCTTGGGTGATTTCCGATTTAACTTGCTCGTAATTATCGCCATAGAATTTTAAAACAGCTAAAGTTTCGTATAATTTTCTAGATTCAAGATACAATTGATCTATTTCCGATTTATTTTTTAGTTTTAAAACCCGGTGCGCAAGGCTTATTAATTCGGCTTCCAATCTTTTTTTCATAACTTTAAAATTATAGTGACTAACTTATCTTATTTTATAATAAATTTTTTCTTTAAATTTTATTTTAGCCAAAGGAAAGAAAGAACCTTTGATAAATATTTTCTACATTTGAAACGACGTAAATGTATAAAATATTTATGTCGGTTTGTATCGATACAAAGTAATAAAAACAAATCCTTTTTTAAGGTCTAAAAATACAAAATGTTTCTCGAAAATACTGTAAATCATAAAGAACAATTTGGTTGGATTGAAGTAATCTGCGGCTCGATGTTTTCGGGAAAGACCGAAGAACTCATCCGTAGGTTGCGCAGAGCACAATTTGCTAAGCAAAAAGTAGAGATTTTTAAGCCTGCCATTGATACACGTTACGACGAAGAAATGGTAGTTTCTCACAATAAAAACGAGATCCGTTCTACGCCAGTTCCTGCTGCTGCCAATATTGCAATTTTGGCGCAAGGCTGTGACGTAGTTGGTATTGATGAAGCACAGTTTTTTGACGATGAAATAGTGAAAATTTGTAACGATTTAGCCAATTCTGGAATTCGAGTAATCGTTGCAGGATTAGATATGGATTTTAAAGGAAATCCTTTTGGGCCGATGCCAGCACTTATGGCTACTGCCGAATACGTGACTAAAGTGCATGCCGTTTGCACCCGCACCGGAAATTTAGCCAATTACAGTTTTAGGAAAGCCGATAGTACTAATTTGGTTTTATTAGGAGAAACCGAAGAATACGAGCCATTAAGTCGTGCCGCTTATTATAGAGCAATGCGAGAAAATTTGGAAGTTAAAGATGCCGAGCATATAAAAGGCGATGTTAAAAAATAGATAAAAAGAATTCGTACGGAAACTTTTTATAAATTTGTACGTATAATAATTAAATTCTAATTTTTATGGATACCAAACTCACTTTAAAATTGGACAAAGACGTAATTGAAAAGGCTAAAATATATGCTGCAAAGCAAAAGATTAGCGTGTCTTTTATTGTAGAAAATTATTTGAAAGCAATTACTTCCGTTAAGAAAAAAGAAGCCATTGACGATATTGAAATTTCAGAATTTGTGAAAAGTATATCCGTTGGTAATGGCGAAATCCCTGCAGATTTAGATTATAAAAAAGATCGGCAAGAATATTTAGTTGAAAAATATAAATAATGAAAAAGTTATTTATTGACACGAACGTACTTATTGATTTCCTTGATAAAAGAAAACCATTTTTTAATGATATCGCTAAAATTTCTACTCTGGTAGAAGATAATCAATTTAAGTTGGTTGCTTCTTCTATTTCATTTGTTAATGCGTTTTATGTTCTAAGAAAAAAAAATGAAAATAAACTTGTAATAGAATCATTAAAAAGATTCCGTGTAATTTGTGAAGTTTCTTCTATTGACGATCTTGTAATTGATAAAAGTTTATTTTCAGATTTTAATGATTTTGAAGATGCTGTTCAGTATTATAGTGCTATTCATGCTAAATGTGATATCCTTATTACAAGAAACGAAAAAGATTTTAAAAATTCAAAAATTCCTGTGATGACCCCTAATGAATTTCTTGTTTCGTATAAAAAAAATAAGTCTTGACACTCTCCATCCGAAATATAATCCCAATTCTAAAAGCCAAATTTGTTGGCAAAAACGACATAGCCATTATTGATTCTATCTCTATTGACAGCCGTTCGTTGCAAAATACTAGTAGTACATTGTATTTTGCACTTCTTGGCCCTAGTCATGACGGACACCATTATGTTTCTGAATTATTAGAACAAGGCGTACTAAATTTTGTAGTCAGTTATATTCCATCCAATTTACAAGGCAAAGCCAATTTTTTAGTGGTTGAAAATACTTTGCAAGCCCTACAAACCTTTGCAGCGGCATACCGAAATGATTTTGATTTTCCTGTTATCGGAATTACCGGCAGTAACGGAAAAACCATCATCAAAGAATGGCTGAATTTCTTGTTAAGCCCAGATTATAATATTATTCGTTCTCCTAAAAGTTATAACTCCCAAGTGGGAGTGCCACTTTCCGTTTTAGGAATTAACGAAAAACACAACCTCGGAATTTTTGAAGCTGGAATTTCAACCGTCAATGAAATGGTCAATCTTCAAAGAATCATACAACCAACCATCGGAATTTTATCCAATATAGGATCGGCTCACGACGAAGGTTTTCACGATGCCGGAGAAAAAATTAAAGAAAAATTGAAACTTTTTGGTTCGGCCGAAGTTTTAATAATGAATAAAAACCAAACCATTGAAGCCTTTTTAAATCCGAAAATAAAAACCTTCACTTGGAGTTCTGAAGACGGGAAAGCCGATGTTTTTGTTATTGCAAAGGAAAGTCCCGACAAAACAGAACTTAAAATCACTTACCAAAAACTTTGTTTTACCATTGTCATTCCGTTTTCCGACCAAGCGTCTATAGAAAATGCTATGCAGTGCTTGATGGTATTGTTGTATTTTAGATACGATCAAGATATTATTCGCCAACGCATGTTACTATTGTATCCGGTTGAAATGCGTCTGAAAGTTAAAAACGGAAGCAACAACACAACCATCATTGACGATAGTTATAGTTCCGATTTTCAGTCGTTAAAAATTGCGTTAGATTTTCTAGAAAATCAAAAGCAATTCAAAAAGAAAACCTTAATTCTTTCGGATATTGTTCAATCCGGTTTAGTTACCGAAGAACTATATTCTAAAGTTTCCCATTTAATTGTTTCCAATAAAATCAACCGAGTGATTGCCATCGGAAAAACTATTTCTGGATTCAAAAGTAAATTCCCAAACTGTTTAGCATTTGAAACCACCGAAAAATTTCTAGAAGGTTTCGATACAATTTCATTTGAAAATGAAACCATATTAGTAAAAGGGGCGCGTCATTTTCATTTTGAAGAAATCGTTTCTCTTTTAGAAGAAAAAACACACGAAACGGTTTTAGAAATCAATCTGAATGCCATCAGTCATAACTTGAATTTCTTCAAATCCAAGCTAAACCCAGACACCAAATTAATGGTAATGGTAAAAGCGTTTAGTTATGGCAACGGAGGTTTTGAAGTAGCCAAGTTACTTTCGCATCACAAAGTAGATTATCTTGGAGTGGCTTTCGCCGATGAAGGAATCTCCCTTCGTTTGGCAGGAATCGATTTGCCAATTATGGTTTTGAACCCCGAAAGCACAAGTTTTCCTGCAATTATTCAGCACCAACTAGAACCCGAAATTTATTCTATAAAAGGCCTAAACGCATTCTTGAAACTTGCCGAACAAAAGAAATTAAAAAACTTCCCAATCCATATAAAACTGGATACCGGCATGCACCGATTAGGCTTTGAAGAAGAAAACGTATCCGAATTAATTGCAAAATTAAAAGATAATAAAAGAGTAGTTGTAAAAAGTATTCTATCGCATTTGGCAACAAGCGACGAAATGAAATTTATAGATTTCACGCTTTCGCAAATAAAATTATTTGAAAAAATGTCTTCTATACTAATGGAAGAATTACAAATAAACCCAATTCGCCACCTATTAAACACCTCTGGAATTTCTAATTTCCAACAAGCGCAATACGAAATGGTTCGTTTAGGAATTGGACTTTACGGAGTTTCTAACGACGATGAGGAACAAAAATTATTAGAAAATGTAGGAACCCTAAAATCTATCATTTCGCAAATACGAACTATTGATGCGGGCGAAAGTGTTGGTTACGGAAGAAGATTTCTAGCCGATAAACCTACCAAAATCGCCACCATTCCTATAGGTTATGCCGACGGAATTTCACGCCATTGGGGCAATGGAAACGGGTATGTTGTCATAAAAAACAAAAAAGCTCCCATAGTGGGAAGTATCTGCATGGACATGCTAATGGTAGATACCACCGATATAGAGTGTAAAGAAGGCGCCGAAGTTATTATTTTTGGAGAATCTCCTAGCGTTTCTTATATGGCTAAACAACTGGATACCATTCCTTATGAAATCATGACCAGTATTTCCCAACGCGTAAAAAGAGTTTTCTACAGAGAATAACAATTTTCCAATTAGTATTATAATTTTAATAAATATTTTTTTAACTTTGATATTCAAATAGTATTAATCTTAAAAAAACAAAAGTATTATGTTGAAAGAGTTCAAGAATTTTATCATGACGGGTAACGTTGTAGAATTTGCAGTTGCTGTAATTATGGCTGGCGCAATTGGCGCTGTGGTAATTGGTTTCGTGGGTGACATCATTATGCCAATCGTTGGTCATTTCTCTGGCGGAATGGATTTTTCTTCCATTGCTATCACGTTAGACGAAGCCACCAAAAAAGCGGATGGCACTGAAGTTCCAGCAAATGTTATTGCTATTGGTAAATGGATTAACACTATTATTAGTTTACTAGTGGTTGGTTTTGTGATGTTCCTCATCGTAAAATCGTACAACAAAATGAAAAAACCAGTAGAAGCTGCAGCCCCATCTGGACCTTCTCAAGAAGAATTGCTTACTCAAATTAGAGATTTATTAAAAAAATAATAAAGCTTCTACCATATAACCTACTAGAAACCGCTTCCTTTTGGAGGCGGTTTTTTTTGATGTAAACCGCTTAAACATCTTTCCCGTTTTTAATTGCAAACTCCATACTCCTAACTTTCCTTAATAATTTGAATAATACTTGCAATCTTGGCAAAAAAAATTAAAACTCAAAGCGCAACTGCACTGCTACGGTTTTCTTCACATCGGTGTTTAAGTTATTTAAGGAAATTCCTAGCAACCGAACGGAGTCTTTCATGCGTTCCTGAAATAGTAGTTCTTTTGCTGTTTCTAAAAGCAAGCCTTTATCAGCGATGAAATAGGGCAGGGTTTTACTTCGGGTATGGGTAGTAAAATCGCTGTATTTTATTTTCAGGGTAACCGTTTTTCCTGAAAGAGTATATTTCTTTAGTCGTTTCTCCAATTCGGCTGCAATTCGTTCTAATTTTTCTAACATAAAAATCTCCGAAGTAAGATTTTCAATAAACGTATGCTCTGCTGCAACCGATTTTGAAATTCGATCGGGTTTTACCTCACTGGTGTGAATCCCTCTTACAATATTGTAATAAAATCCGCCACTTTTGCCAAAATGCTGTTCTAGATATTCCCTAGTTTTAGACTTTAAATCTTTACCCGTAAAAATACCATGTTGGTACATTTTCTCTTTGGTAACCTTGCCAATTCCGTAGAACTTTTTGATCTCTAAGTTTTCTAAAAAACTTTCTACTTCTTCTGGATTTACTGTTTTTTGGCCGTTAGGTTTGTTATAATCACTGGCAATTTTGGCAACAAATTTATTTATCGAAATTCCAGCAGAAGCATTCAAGCCCACTTCATTGTGAATACGTTCCCGAATTTCTTGCGCTATCAAACTTGCACTCGGATTTCCTTTTTTATTTTGTGTAACATCCAAATACGCTTCGTCTAACGAAAGAGGTTCCACCAAATCGGTATATTCCAAAAAGATCTTTCGGATTTTGTTAGAGATTTCTTTATAACGATCAAAACGGGGTCGTACAAAAATTAATTCAGGGCAATTTCGTTTTGCTTGAACGCCACTCATAGCACTTCGTACTCCAAATTTTCGTGCCTCGTAACTTGCCGCCGAAACGACGCCACGCACTTCGCTTCCGCCTACCGCCAATGGCTTCCCTCGAAGTTCGGGAAAGTCCATTTGCTCTACCGAAGCGTAGAATGCATCCATATCTACATGGATAATTTTTCGTATTTGAATTTCTTCTGACACATTACAAATTTAGTTTTTTTATTGAACCAATAAACAGTATTTTTGAACAAAACAAGAAGGTTATGATAGAAATAGAACGAAAATTTTTAGTTACTTCTACGGCATTCCTAGTCGAATCTTATGAAAAACATGCCATTTCCCAAGGCTATCTTAATTCCAATCCCGAAAGAACAGTGCGAATCCGAATAAAAGGGAATAAAGGGTTTATTACGATTAAAGGAATTGGGAATACAAATGGCGCCTCTCGATTGGAATGGGAAAAGGAAATCTCACTAGTGGAAGCCAAATTATTATTGCCATTGTGCGAAAAAGGTATAATAGAAAAAACCCGGTATGAAGTAAAATCGGGTAATCATATTATTGAGGTAGATATTTTTCACGGAGAAAATGAAGGTTTAATACTTGCCGAAATAGAACTAAAAGATGAAAATGAGGTAATTGTAAAACCAATTTGGTTGGGAGAAGAAGTTACAGGGAATAAACTATACTATAACTCTTACCTAAGTTTAAACCCATTTAAGAATTGGTAATTTATTTTTGTAAAATTTCTAAAGTAACTTTAATATAACCTGCCCCGCTACTAGATGCGATACTAAAAAAAGCTTTTTTAGATAAGTCAATTTCTCGACCTCTTACAAAAGGTCCTCTATCGGTAATTTCTACAATTACTGTTTTTCCATTAGCTTCATTAGTTACTTTAACTTTAGTACCAAAAGGAAGTGTCTTGTGGGCAGCGGTAAGTTTATACATATCGTAAATTTTTCCACTAGCAGTTCGTCTTCCATGAAATTTTTCGGCATAATAAGAAGCATGTGCACTTTTCTTATAGGGCTTGAACTTGCCTTTATATACAATTAATGAATCCGTAATTACGGGCTCTTTTTCTTCTATTTTAATTTTTTTTATTGTGTCCTTACTGTTTACTTTAGAGTCTTTTTTTCCGCTTAAGATAGATTGCGCAAAAAAGCTAGTGCCTATTAGCGCAATAATAAGGTATAGTAAAATGGATAATCGTTTTTTCATCTTGGATAATCTGTAATTTAAAAATGCTAATTTAGTAGGAATGTTTTTTACAAAATAACTAAATGGGGCAAAGCATTTTTTATTAAAACCACAAATGCCATGGAATTCTTGCTAATATTAACACCAATCCTAATCCATAAAAAATAGCAATAGATTTAAATTTAGCTTGGTTGGTTGAGGCTTTTTTATGTTTAGACCATCCAATAGTAATTAATACAATAGCAATAATATTTATTAAAGGATGTTCTAACATTGTTAGTCTTAATTCTGGAATTTTCATTGCTCCTTCAGTTGAAAAAGCTTTCATTCCAACTGCGGAAACAAAATATAAAATTAATCCAACCAGTAATTGAATATGGGTGAATATCAATCCAAATAAAGCTATTTTTCTGTCTTTTGAAGTAAATTCTTTTTTAGAAGTTATTCCAATAAAAGAATTAAGAACAGTAACTACTAACAATAAAAGCGCTAAATAAGCCCAACCAGAATGAAATTTTTGAATAAAATTGTACATAAAAAATAATTTTGTTTTAACAAATATACCAAAAAAAAGGAAAATAAAAAACCTAGTTCAAAACTATTAAGTTTAAATTTGATCATAACTTTGAGATTAAATTCTAAAAAAAATATAAGCTTAGGCAAGAATTAGATTAAATTTAATGTTTTTTAAATTGAAAGAAAAATCACTTTATCTTTCCTTTTTCAAGTCCTCGGCAACTTTTTCCAATTCCATATACCAGTCTTGCCCAAATCTTCGAACCAATGCTTCCTTCACAAATTTATAAATAGGAACTTGCAGTTCTTTTCCTAAAGAACAGGCATCATCACAGATATCCCAACGGTCATAATTAACTGCAGCAAACTCGGTAAAATCTTTCACACGAATAGGATATAAATGACACGAAACGGGTTTTTTCCAAGAAATAACCCCTTGATTATAGGCTTGTTCTATTCCGCAAAGTGCTGTTTTTCCGTCAAAAATAACATAAGCACAATCCTTATTGTCAATAAGTGGCGTTTCCAAATCTTGATCGGTACCTTTTACCCAAGTCCCTAAACGTTCAATGGCTTCGATTCCTTCCTTGCGAAGAAACGGCTTTACCTTTGGGTAAATTTCTTCCATTATTTTAGTTTCTTCTTCACTCAAAGGCGCGCCTGCATCGCCATCTACACAACAAGCACCATGACAAGCAGATAGGTTGCAAACAAAATCTTTTTCTAATATATCTTCCGAAACTATGGTTTTTCCTAATTGAAACATGGTTTATGCAAATTTTAAATATCGCCAAAGGTACAACGGATTTTTATTTTTTTGCCAAGAGTTATTTATCCTAAAATTAACAAAGCCATTAGTTGGTTAGTATTTGTAAAGGAGTAATTTTGCAAATTAAACAGAACAATTATGTTAGGATTTGATTTTAAAGAAATTGCCACTATCGGAATGGTGCTTTTTGCCGTAATTGATATCGTTGGAACAATTCCAATTGTAGTAGATTTAAGACAAAAATACGGCCATATTGAGTCGGAAAAGGCTTCTATTGCAGCTGGAGTTATCATGATAATTTTCCTTTTTGTAGGAGAAGAATTGCTAAATTCAATAGGCATTGATGTCCATTCATTTGCTGTTGCAGGTTCGTTTGTGTTGTTTTTTCTTGCCTTAGAAATGATTCTAGGTATTCGTCTTTATAAGGAAGAAGAAGCGAGTTCTGCATCTATTGTACCTCTTGCCTTCCCTTTAATTGCAGGAGCTGGAACAATGACTACATTGCTTTCTTTACGCTCTCAATTTCAAACTGTAAATATTGTTATTGCAATTATATTAAACATCATTTTGGTTTATATTGTCTTAAAATCATCGGCTAAAATTGAAAAAATGTTAGGCAAAAATGGTTTGGGAGTTATCCGAAAAACCTTTGGGGTAGTACTCTTGGCTATTGCTGTTAAATTATTTGCGGCTAATGTTAAAGGATTATTCGTTTAATTCCTTTTTCACTATTTTTACACTTTAAATTCCTACTATGAAAATTTTTACTACTATATTGATCGTAATTGCAATTGGGCTTGTCATTTTTAACTTAACTATGTTCGATTTTAAGAAACCTTTTGAAGGGAATAGCATGATAGCATTGATTGGTGTTGTAGCTTCTTTTTGCGCAGTTTTCATCCTTCTTATTTTTAAAATGTCTAAAAAAATTGAACAGAAACTTAAAAATCAATAAATATTTAATTCTGTAATTTATGTTGGATGTTTTAATTATTGGCGGAGGAGTTTCTGGAGTTTCTTGCGCATTGGTTTTAGGCTCTGCTAAAAACAAATCTTTTGTTTCCGACAAGCAAATCGGAATTATTACACATCAAAAAACATCTTCACTACAAGAAGCCTTATTTAATAATGCTTATGGAATTGCTCCAGGTAAATTAGGTTCAGAACTATTAACCGAAAGTTTGCAGCAACTACAAAATTTATATCCGCACATTACCCAAATTGAAAGTGAAAAAGTAATTGCCCTAACTGGAAAATTCCCAAATTTTACGGTAGTTACAAATAAAAATTCCTATCCTGCTAAAAATATTGTAGTTGCAATTGGTGCTTCGAACACCTTTGCTATTGAAGGTTTAATGAACTTTGTTGAACCACACAAAAAATCGATTGCCGAGAAACAACGCATTCAACTTCATAACGATGACCATTTAGTTGCCAAAGGGATTTATGTAGCCGGTACTCTAGCCGGTCACCGAAGCCAATTGGCAATTGCTGCCGGAAGTGGTGCTGCCGTTGCAACGGATATTTTAACTTTATGGAATAACGGTATTTCAGGTCAAAGTCACGATTCTATAAAGAAATAATTACTTCTTCATAACTGCCTTAATCATATTATCGTCTTTCAAAATAATTTGATAGTATTGGTTTTCACCAAATAATTGTCGGGCAAATTCTGCAGTAATATATCGATTTACAACCTCTTTATTTATAGTTAAATTTAAATCTATTCCAGATTTAGATAAATACTTTTGAAATTGTTTTAAATAAAAAGTATCCTTTTGCATTTGAACCTGAAATTGCTCCATGTTTATGCCTTGAAATGCTTTTGGATTTTGATCTAATTGTTCAAAAACAAAGTGCCCCACTACGCCTGTTTGCAAAACATATTCCAAACTTTCATTGCCTTGCGTAACTTCTAGAGGAACGAAAACATCAGGAACGATACCTCCACCACCATAAACAGTTCTACCTTTTTTGGTTTTGAATTTTAATGAATCGGCAATTTTTATTTTGTCTTTTTCGTATAATTCACCACTTTCAAATCGGTTTTCCGATTCTTTATAGTAATCTTCGCTATCGCCTTTTTTATAATGCTTTTGAATAGAACGCCCGCTTGGTGTGTAATAACGAGCAATAGTTAACCGAACGGCAGAACCATCATCAAAGTCCATTTCGCGTTGCACTAATCCTTTCCCGAAAGATCTTCTTCCGTAAATAGTTCCGCGATCATTATCTTGAATAGCCCCTGCTAAAATTTCGCTAGCCGATGCCGAATTTTCATCAATTAAAACAGAAACCCTACCCAATTCAAAATCGCCATCTTCAGTAGCAAAAGTTTTATCTATTGTGCCTTTTTTATTTTTTGTAAAAACAATAAGTTCGTTATCTTTTAGTAATTCATCGGCAATTTGAACTGCCATTTCCATAAATCCGCCACCATTATTACGCAAATCTATTACTAACGAGTTGATGCCGCTTTTCTTTAATTGCAAAAGGGCAGTATGAAATTCATGTCCAGTAGTTTCTGCAAAACGATTGATTTTTATATAGCCAGTAGTTTTATTTAAAAGTATAGCAATATCTACACTTTTAATAGAAACTACATCGCGTTTTACTCTTACTTTTAATCTTTTGTTTTCCGATTTTCTGTAAACGGTTAAGGTTACTTCCGAATCTTTTTCGCCTTTTAATTTACTGAACAGCACTTCATTTTTTAGTTTTTTTCCAAAAAGTTGAAAGTTGTCGGCATACAAAATACGATCGCCTTCTTTAATTCCTGCTTTTTCTGCCGGACCATTTGCAATAGGTTTAATAACTGCAATAGTATCTTTGTAGGAATAGAAATTGACGCCAATTCCTACAAAATCACCCTTCATGCTTTCGGCAATTGAAGATTGTTCACTTGGTGGCACATAAACCGAATGAGGATCTAGATTGGCCAAAATATTAGTAACAGTTACATCTACAATAGAGTCAGTTTTTATATCATCTACATATTCATTATCAATAAAATCAATCAGTTTGTTGAGTTTGGTCTTGTAGTATTTTTTACCTAATGTAGTTTTGGAAGTAGGATAATTTATAAATCCGCCAATTACAATCCCCAATGCAACGCAAGAGAAAAACAAAAGTGGCAAATAGGTTTTTTCAATTTTCATTTTATTCAGCAAAAAGCAAATTACATCTAATGTCTATTTTTAATCTAAATCTTCAATCTGTGCTACTTCAATTCCGGCTTTAACCAAAAAGTCAATTCCAGAAGTATCGCGGTAGCCGTTTTTATAAACAACTCGTTTTATTCCCGATTGGTGAATTAGTTTGCTGCACTCTTTACATGGAGAAAGCGTGATGTATAAAGTTGCGTTATCGCAAGTTTGGGTAGATCGCGCCACTTTTAGTATAGCATTGGCTTCCGCATGAAGTACATACCATTGGGTTAAGCCCTCGGTATCTTCACAACAGTTTTCAAAACCCGATGGGGTTCCGTTATACCCATCTGAAATAATCATTCTATCGCGAACTATTATGGCTCCTACCTGTTTGCGTTTGCAGTACGAAAGTTTGCTCCATTCGGCGGCAATTCTCAAATAGGCTATATCGTATTTATGTTGTTTTTTATCTGTCATGTCATTTGCCGCTAAGGCACTAAGGCGCAAAGTTTAAATTGTTGTGGAGTACAAATATAGTTAGGGATTGGCTTATTTAACAACTTATTTGTTCCAAATTGGATTTTCTATAATTAAAGGCACCACCACTCCTATCACAAAACTAGACATAATAAGGGTAAAATCCCGTTTGTTAAACCGGAGTAAATTTTGTGCTATGAATGCTAAAATTAAAACAGCAATTACAACAATTATTTGAGCACCCTCTATACCGAGAGCAAATTCTAATAATGGCAGGAGTTTATCTGTTGGTTTTCCGGGTAAAATAGTGTTGAAATAATTAGAAAATCCCAATCCGTGGATGATTCCAAAGAAAATAGTTACTACAGCAAGAAAACTAATATTTCCGTTTTTGGAAGATTTTCCAATTAAAATAAGATTCGAAAATGCCGTTATAAAAATGGTAATTGGTATTAATATTTCTACCCAACTAGCCTTCACCATTACAATATTAAAAACCGAAAGGAATAAGGAAATTGTATGTCCAATTGTAAAACAAGAAACTAAAATGATAATTCGTTTCCAATCTTTGGCAACATAAGGTACCGTTAGGGCAATTAAAAAAAGCAAGTGGTCGTATGCATGTATATTCAATACATGGCTAAGTCCTATTTTTAAAAAAATTATAAATTCGTCCATCAATAATTGTTTCTTTATCTTTTTGTAAACTTACAAATTATTTTGAATTTTTATAAAAAATACCAAAATTTAGTTGCTTTTGCTTTCATTTTAATAGAAAATTTTTTAAATTTGGGTATAACTTAATTCCTTTTATTATGTCATTCTCCGATTTATTCAACAGCGAATTCAAAGACCGAAACAAAGGTCATTTTTCAGCAATAGTGCGTGTTGCCACTGCCGATGGAAGTTTGAGCAAAGAAGAAAAAGAATTTTTAGATAAACTTGCCTTACGACTAGAGATCTCTAAAGAAGAATATGATGAGATTTTAGAAAATCCTTTGAGATATCCAATAAATCCTCCTTATTCTTATGCGCATAGATTGGAGCGTTTGTATGATATATCTCGAATGGTTTACGTGGATCACGTTTTAGGAGATAAACAAAAACAAATTCTAAGACGATTTGCATTAGCACTGGGCTTTACACCTGGAAACGTTAATTATATTGTAGATAAAGCACTTTCTTTATTAGTGTTTGGAGTAGATTTAGATACTTTTACCTACGAGATGCAACACATGAATAAATAATTTAGTCTTAAAAATTTAGGAAACTTTTTTATAATTCTTCATTTAAAATCCTAGAATCATTCGGGCAATTGCAAAGTAAATAATAATTCCAAAAACATCATTAGTAGAAGTAATAAATGGTCCTGTAGCAATTGCTGGGTCAATTTTATTTTTATACAAAAACAACGGAACCAATGTGCCAAGTGCTGCTGCAAAAATCAATACCACAATAATAGAAATTGATATTGCAAACCCTACCAAATATTGTTGGTACATTAACGAATGGTACAGAAATAAAATTAAAGAAATGATAGTTCCCGATATTAAAGCAACCGATAATTCTTTTATTAAGTATTGTCTGCTATATTCTTTTAAAGTTCCATTAGCAAGACCTTGTACAACAATTGCAGAGGCTTGCACTCCAATATTTCCTGCAGTTGCTGATAATAACGGAACAAAAATTATTAATGTTGAAAACTGTTGAACTGAGGTTTGATTACTTTTAAGGACCAATGAAGCAACAATTTCTATAACCATTCCAATCAATAACCATGGCAATCGCGCTTTAATTAATTCTAAAACAGTATCGCCAGATTCAACATCTTGGGTAATACCCGCAGCCATCTGGTAATCTTTATCGGCTTCTTCTTTTATAACGTCTACGATATCATCAATAGTTACACGACCCACTAATCGTCCCATTTCATCTACAACCGGAATTGCTTCTAGGTCGTATTTTTGCATAATTCGGGCAACCTCAACATTGGGAGTATTTACTTTTACAGAATCTACTTTCTTGATATACACATCGCTAATCATGGTTTTAGTAGAGGTAGTCAATAAATCTTTCAAAGACAATCTTCCTTTCAATCGATTTTCATCATCTACCACATAAATAGAATGTACTCTTGTAACGTGCTCTGCTTGAAGGCGCATTTCTTTAACACAAGTAAGTACATTCCAGTTTTCATTTACTTTTACTAATTCCTTACCCATTAATCCACCCGCTTCATCCTCATCGTAACGCAATAATTCTACAATATCTTTGGCATGTTCAAGGTCTTCCAATTCTGATATTACTTCCTCTTTTTTACTTTGAGAAAGTTCCGAGATAATATCGGCAGCATCATCGGTATCTAATTCGTCAAGTTCCTCTGCAATTTCTTTAGCAGAAAGGCCCTGAAGTATTTTTTCTCGAACATCATCTTCTAGTTCTGGAAGAATTTCGGCAGTAATTTCACTATCTAATATTTTAAAAATATAAGTAGCTTCGGCAATTTCCAACTCGTCAAAAATCTCGGCAATATCAGCATGATGGAGGTCATTCAATAAAACTTCCAATTCCTTGTCGTTTTTTTGATGAATGAGTTGCTCTATTTGAACTAAAAGTTCTTTGCTGATTTTAAACTGCATTGGCCTCTATTTTTAGGGTGAGTTCTATAAATTGTTCTACCGACAATTGTTCTGGTCGGAGGTCAAAGATACTATCTTCTCTTAAATTATCGGACAAATTTAAGGATTTTAAACTATTTCGCATGGTTTTTCTGCGTTGTTGAAAAGCCATTTTGACAACGGTATAAAGCATTTTTTCATTACAAGGCAAAGTGTAATTTTCTTTTCTTCGCATTCGCATCACACCCGATTTTACTCTAGGTGGCGGAATAAAAACTGTTTCATCTACCGTAAATAAATATTCAACATCGTAAAATGCTTGTGCTAAAACCGA
>CANGCT010000069.1 GCA_947452415.1 Flavobacteriaceae bacterium | reverse complement strand
GCACTTTGCAACGAATAGCCTAGATTTTTTTGTTCGTCATTTACCATATCGCCAACAAGAGACCTAAAAGGTTGCATGGTGATGTTGAAAGAAGTATCCATCAACAATAACATAACTGCCCCAAAAACTAATGGAGGTAATAGATTGGTGAAATTTCCTGCATTTGGCATGAAAAACATAGCCAAAGCTGAAATTATAGAACCTAATAAAATAAAGGGAATTCTGCGACCCAAACGGGTCCATGTTCTATCACTTGATAGACCAATAATAGGTTGAACTATTAGTCCTGCGAGAGGAGCTGCCAGCCAAAAATAGCCAATGCTATGTACATCAGCTCCTAATGCTTCTAAAATTCTACTAGTGTTGCCGTTTTGTAGTGAATATCCTATTTGGACTCCTAAGAATCCAAAGCTTAAATTTAATATTTGCCAAAAACTTAATTTGGGTTTTTTCATTATCGTAAATTTTTAAAATATTACGACAAGCACAGTGCTTATCAAAACTTATTTTTTTGTTTTCGAAGTAAAAGTATAAGCTTTAATAATTGGTGTAAATATAATAAAAGAAAAGAGTAGATTAAATAGGTGTAATTATTTAAATACGAAATATTTTACGAAAACGTTATATGTTGATAAATTATATTGTAGACTCGCGTTCTACTAACTCGGTTTCAATCACTTCGGTTTTATATTGTTCTTCGTATTCTTCTTCTTCAATTTCTAATTTTTCAATTAGCATGATTGCTGCTTTTTCGCCCATTTTTATTCCGTTTTGACTTACAGTGGTAATGGATGGAGAAGAATATTTAGAGATAATTCCATCGGTAAATCCAATTATGGAAATATTCTCTGGAACTTTTTTGCCAATCTTGTTAGCTACCTTAATTGCCGTTACAGCAAAAATTTCGTTTACGGCAAAAATAGCATCCAATTCATTATTAGCAATTAAAGATTCAATTTGGCATTCAAAATTGTCGGTATCTTCAATTTTTAGAATTAGATTTTCGTCTATTAAAAGATCGTTGTTTTTTAGAGCTTTAGTGTAGCCTTCGGTTCTTAATTTTCCTACACTAACATAATCAACAGTAGTAATTAAGGCAATTTTTTTAAAGCCTTTGTCTATTAAAAATTGTGTAGCATTAAAAGCAGCTAAGTTATCGTCAATAATCACTTTATCGCATAGAATGTCGTTGGTAACTCTGTCAAACATTACTACTGGCATTCCTTGGTTGATAACTTCGGTAATGTGGTGAAAGTCTCTTTTTTGTTGGGTTTCTTTAGATAGTGACATGATGAACCCGTCAATACTTCCGTTGGCAAGCATTTCCATATTAATAACTTCTTTATCAAAGGATTCGTCCGATAAACATACAATTACATTATACCCTTTTTTATTAGCAATATGTTCTACGCCACTAATGACGGTTGCAAAGAAATGGTGAATGATTTCTGGGATTATAATGCAAATGGTTTTGGATTTTCTGTTCTTTAAACTAAGCGCTATATTGTTGGGCTTGTAATTGTATAATTTAGCAAATGCTTGTACCTTTTGACGGGTGTCTTCGCTTATTTCTGTACTATCTCTTAATGATTTTGAGACGGTAGATATAGAGACGTCTAATTCCTTTGCAATTTGCTTTAATGTTACCTTTCTTCTCATGTTACGATTATGATAAATATTTAATATTGAATAAAGATATATTAATTTTTTCAATCTCTTAATTTATAAGCAAAAAAGATGTAAAATCAAGAAAGTTTTCAACACGAAAACGTTTTCGGAAGCTCATAATAGGCACATCATTTTTTTATATGAAAAATTATCATAAATTTAACGTTCGAAGTTAAAGTATAAGCAAAAAAACCAAATTATTAATCTAAACAAAATGTATGAAAACAATTTATAACAAGTTGTTATTTTTATTACTTATGCTCCCATTTTGTGCATTAGCACAAAGTAGTGTGGACGGAGTTGTTGTGGACTCAAAAACTAAACAACCTCTACCTGGAGTAAATGTAAACGTTCAAGGTACCCAAGGCGGTACATCAACTGATTTTGATGGTAAATTTAAGCTATCCAAACTTAAAAAAGGAGACAAATTAGTATTCTCCTTCATTGGATACAAAAATCAAACTACCTCTTTTGACGGTCAAAAAACAATTTCCGTTTCTTTAACAGAAGAAGCTAATGTATTACAAGATGTTGTAGTACAGGTTGGTTACGGATCTGTTAAGAAAAAAGATGCTACTGGAGCTGTTGAGGTTTTAACAACCAAAGAATTCAATAAAGGATTTAATTCTAGTGCTGAGGGATTATTGAATGGTCGAGTAGCTGGTGTTGTTGTAACACAAGGTGGTCGCCCTGGAGATGGTGCTGCTATTAGAATTCGTGGTGGAGCTTCTTTAGATGCTTCTAACGATCCTTTAATTGTGTTAGATGGATTAACATTGGATTATGCTGTTGGAGGTTCTAATGGTGTTTTGGCAGCTTTGAATCCTAATGATATTGAAAGCATTTCTATCTTAAAAGATGCTTCTGCAACTGCTATATATGGAAATAGAGGTTCAAATGGAGTAGTTTTAATTACAACTAAAAAAGGAGCTAAAGGCGAAGTGAAGGTAACGGTAGGAACTACTTTTACTTTAAATACGTTAGCTAAAAAAATGGATGTTACTTCTGCAGATGATTTTAGAAGTTTTATTACTAATCCAGCTAATATTGCACAATATGGAATTTCTCCTACTAGAATAGCTCGTATGGGAACTGCAAATACTAATTGGCAAGATGAAATTTTCTCTAATTCAGTTTCTATAGATAACAATGTATCTATGCGTGGATCTTTATTTGGAAAATTACCAGCTTCGTTTTCTTATGGGCATACTTATGTTCCTGGAATTTTAGAGACTTCTAAATTTGATAGAACTACAACAGCTTTACGTTTAAATCCTTCTTTGTTTCAAGACCACTTGAAAATTGCAGTTAATGCTAACTTAAGTGTTGAAAAAACAAGATTTGCTGACGAAGGAGCTATTAATTCTGCAATTAATTTTGACCCAACACAATCTGTTCATACTAATAGCCAACAATTTGGTGGGTATTACCAATGGTTAAATGCTTCTAATGCACCTGAATATGAAGGAGGGAAAAACCCCGTAGCTATGTTAGAGCAAAGAAATAATAATACTAAAGCTTATAGATATTTTGGTAATTTCCAAGCGGACTATAAACTACATTTCTTCCCAGACATTAAAGCTACTGTTGTTTTAGGTATTGACAGACAACAAGGAGCAGGAGTTAATGAATTGAGTAATCTTTTTCCTGATAAAGCAAATGTTAGTAGTACAGGTAATTTTGGAAGTAGAAGTGAATTCTGGAATAACAGAACTCTAAAACTTGCGGATGCTTATTTAAACTATACCAAAATTTTTGGAAAAATTAATGTAGATGCAACTGTAGGACATTCGTACCAAGAAAGAACTAATGTAAATTATAGTTCTGGAAATGTTTACAATCCAGCAAACATTATCAATTCAATGAATACTTATCATGACTATCCAAGAAAATTAGAATCTTATTTTGCAAGAGCTAATGTTGGATACGATGGTAAATACTTATTGACTTTAAACTTCAGAAGAGACATCACTAATAACTTTTATAAAGACAATAGAGCTGGTAACTTTGGTGGAGGTTCATTAGCATGGATTGTTTCTAAAGAAAGTTTCTTAAAAGACAGTAAATCTATCACTAATTTAAAATTAAGAGTTGGTTATGGTACTACAGGACAACAAGAATTAAGTTCTAACTTTTCTTACATTCCTCAATATGTAGCTGGAAATCAAACAGCACAATACCAATTTGGTAACTCTTTTTACAACACTGTTAGACCATCATTGTATAACAATAGTCTTACTTGGGAATCAACAGCTACAACAAATATTGGTATTGATTTTGGAATTTTTAGTAGAATTAAAGGTAATCTTGATTTTTACAAAAAAGACACTAAAAACTTATTGGCTTACGTAGCATATCCTGACGGAGCTAACTTAGGAAATTATGGGCCTAGAAACTATGGTAATTTAAGAGCTCAAGGTATTGAACTTGGTTTAAATATTGAAGCTGTAAAAACTACTAATTTTAACTGGAATGTTAATTTTAATGCTAACTACCAAAACAGAAAAATTACTGCTTTGGCTACAGATGGAACTTCTGCTCCAGGTTTTAATACTGGAAGTATAAATGGTGGAGTAGGAAATCAAATTCAAATTAATTCAACTGATAATGCACCAAACGCATTTTATGTTTACGAACAAGTTTATGGAACGGATGGTAAACCATTAGAAGGTGTTTTTGTGGATAGAAATGGTGATGGGAAAATTGACGCCGCTGATAAATACCAATACAAAAAACCTTATGCAGATTATACTTTTGGTTTAATGTCAAACATGAACTATAAAAAGTGGGATTTCTCTATGTCTTGGAGAGCAAGTTTAGGAAACTATATGTATGATAATAATTCTTCTTCTTATGGATATTTAGCTAATTCAGTAAATCAAATAGTTCCTTTAAACAATATTAGCCCAAGTTTCTTTCAAACCGGATTTGTAAATGAAGGAAATAACAGATATTGGTCTGATTATTACATTAAAGATGCTTCCTTTATTAAATTAGATAACGTAAGTGTTGGATATAGCTTAACAGAGCCTTTCGGAAAATCAACAAGTGCTCGTTTAAGTGTTGGTGTTCAAAATGTTGCAATATTTACTAAATATAAAGGTTTAGATCCAGAAATATTAAATGGTATTGATAAATCTATTTATCCTAGAGCTAGAATGTTTGTCTTTGGATGTAATGTAAATTTCTAAAAAAAAAATTATGAAAAAAAATAATGTTTTTAAAATTTTATTTCTTTTGGTTATCACTGTTTTTTCTACAGTGTCTTGTACAAAAGAATTAGATAAAATTCAAATCGATGAAGATATCTATTCTTCAGAGACATTTTATCAAAATGAATCTTCGTATAAACAATTTTTAGCGAAATTATATGCAGGTTTAGCAGTTTCTGGACAACAAGGTCCTGCTGGAAATTCTGATATTCAAGGAATTGACGAAGGGTTTGGTCAGTACATAAGAGCATATTGGTATATGAATGAGCTAACTACCGATGAAGCGGTAATTGCTTGGTCAGATGGAAATTTACCTTCTTTAAACACAGTGACTTGGGCATCAAATAATGAATTTATTTATTCAATGTTTTCTAGAGAAATGTATCAAGTTTCATTATGTAATGAATTCTTAAGACAAACAAGTGATGATAAGTTAAATTCTAGAAACGTATCTGCTGCAACTAGAGCTGATATTGTACATTTTAGAGCTGAAGCACGTTTTTTAAGAGCTTTTTCTTATTATAATGCAATTGATATGTTTGGAGATATTCCTTTTACTACTGAAAATGATGAAGTAGGATTTACTTTGCCTCCGCAAAAAAGTAGAGCTTTCGTATTTGATTACATTGTTAATGAGTTAAATGCTATTGATTCTGATTTAGTATCTTCTCAATCTAATGAATATGGAAGAGTAGATAAAATTGCTGGTAAAATGTTATTAGCAAAAATGTACTTGAATGCTAAAGTATTCATTAATCAAGACAAATTTGCTGAAGCTGCTACTGCACTTGCACCAGTATTAAGTTCTTCTTACACAATTCCTTCTAATTATTCTAAAGTATTTATGGCGGATAATGATGTGAATGGTTCTCAGTCAGAAATCATTTTCCCAGTTAGATACTCTGGAACTAATACGCAAACTTATGGAGGAACTACTTTCATTATCCATGCTTCAATTGGAGGTTCAATGAACGCTTCTAATTTTGGTGTAAATGGTGGTTGGGCTGGATTAAGAACTAGACCAGAGTTTTATAATAAATTTGCAGGAGATCCAAGAGGAATGTTCTATACTTCGGGACAATCTTTATCTATAAGCAATATGGGTAACTTTACTGAAGGGTATGCAGTTCAAAAATTCAAAAACATTAAATCAACAGGTGGTGCTGGATCTGATGGTACAGGTAACTTCGCAGATACTGATTTCCCTTTATTTAGATTGGGAGATGCTTACTTAATGTATGCTGAATTAGCTGCAAGAGGTCAAGGAAGCACTTCTCAAGCCGCTACTTATGTAAATGCTTTAAGAACTAGAGCAGGTGCTTCAACAGTAACTGCTGGAGACATTAATTTAAACTTTGTATTAGATGAGAGAGGGCGTGAATTATACTGGGAAGGTCACAGAAGACAAGATTTAATCCGTTTCGGTAAATATACTGGTGGCACTTATAATTGGCAATGGAAAGGAAACGTACAAGCTGGAACTAGCGTAGATGCTAAATACAACTTGTTCCCAATTCCAGCTAATGCAATTGGCGCTAATCCGAATTTACAACAAAATCCTGGTTATTAATATTAATAATTAAAATTTCCTTGGGGTGTAAGCTCCAAGGAAACTTAAAAAAACAAATTATGAAAAAAATATTTTTAAGTTTAATTTTATTAGCAGGTACAATTTCTACAATTGTATCTTGTAGTAATGAAAAACTAGATCCAGTTGCATCCTCAAGTGCAATTAACATGACTTCTCCAACAGGAGGTACTTATGTATTAACTGGAGCTACGGCTGGAACAACAGCATTTACTGCTGCTTGGACTTCAGCTCAATTTGGATATTCTGCGGCAGTTACTTATTCTTTGCAAGCCGTTTTGGGTACGCAAAATTTTAGTGCTAATTCAGCGTCTATTGTAATAGCATCTTTTAATTCAGATGCTTCTGATAATCAAATGGTGATTGCTCAAAGAGATTTGAATAAATTACTTTTAAGCGCTAATGGTTCTATTGGAACTTCAAGTTCTTATAAATTAAGAATTATTGGAAAACCATCTACGCAATTAACAGCATCTACTAATGGTGTTATAGCTGTTTCTAACGAAGTTACAATCACAGCAACTCCTTACGATACTTTTGATGAATTTTCAAAATTATATTTACCAGGTAATTATGGTGGTGCTAGTGGATTTGCAGATTGGTCTGGAGCAGGAAATTCTGCTACAATTTTCTCTGCAGGAAATGATGGAAAATACGAAGGTTTCGTTTGGATGAATGTTTCTAGTCCGGAATTTAAATTCAACTCTGATCCAACATGGTCTGGAAATGATAAAGGAGAAAATAATGGTTCTGGAGCTTTTTCGGGAGTTTTAGGTACTGCTAGTAATATTAAACCAGCTGATGGAGCAGGGACTTATTTCTTTACAGTAAATTGGTCAGCATTAACTTACACTATGTCTAAAAGACAAGTTGGTATCATTGGTGCTGCAACTCCAAATGGATGGGGTAATGCAACCTATTTAACTTTTGATACTAATCCTGCTTCACCATATTACAGAATGTATACAATTGACTTAGCATTAACTGCAGATGAATTTTTAATTCGTTTGTCTGATGACTGGAGTAACAAAATGGGTACAATATCTGGTAATACTGAAACCACTACTACTGGTGGTCAATATAAAATTAAACTTAACGGTGGCAACATGAAAGTTCCTACTGCGGGTAATTATAAAGTAGTTCTTGACATTAGAAATTCTGCAAATTACAATTTGCGTTTAATGCCAATATAATTAATTTATTAAAGCAATTTCCCGCTTGAAGAAATTCAAGTGGGATTTGTTTTTTTATAGATAACCAATTTATTAATAAGGTTATTTTTTCCATTATTTTGGGATTTTTTTTTAAAAAAAAATTAGGTATGAAAAAAATATTATTTTTATCGATTTATTTGTTTACAATAATCGGTTTTTCTCAGGTTACTTGGCAAGGCGGAACCGCTCCTGAAGCAAATCAATCAGGGACCATTTTGTTTGATAAAACAGGAACTCCATTGGCGTCTTACACAGGTACAATTTATGCGCATACCGGAGTAACCTTAAATGGTAATGCATGGCAAAACGTTATTGGAACTTGGGGTAGTACTGCGCAACCCGCTTTCACATTAGTTTCTGGAAATATTTATAAATTAGATATAACTCCTACTGTATTAGCTTATTATGGCGTTACTTCAGGAAGTGTTACTAAAATTAATATAGTAGTAAGAAATGCTGCTGGTAGTGCTCAAACTGCCGATTTATCTCTTACAGTAGGAGCCTTTCAGATGAATCTTATTTCTCCTTTAGAAAATAGCAATACAATAGTTGCTTCTGGTTATAACACTAGTATAGTTGCCTCTAACACAGGAGGAAATGCTACTTACTCTGTAACTGCTAATGGAGTTCCTATTACTTGTTCTTCAGCACCAACATCATTTTTTACTTGTGGTGATACAAATGTAACCACAAATAAAGTATATGTAGTGTCTGCAACTTTAGGAACCACAACAGTTACTAAGAGGTTTACAATTATTGTCAATCCAGGAATAATTAATGCTGCTTTACCAGATGGTATGGAAGACGGTATTAATTATGATGCTAACGATGATACCACCGCTACTTTAGTTTTAAATGCTCCATACAAAGACTTTGTATATGTGGCAGGTAATTTCAACAATTGGTTACCAACTTCTAGTTATGCGATGAAAAAAGATCCTACAACAGGAAAATTTTGGTTGACATTAACTGGCTTAATTTCTGGTGCAGTTTATGCATATCAATATTGGGTATGCGATAATACTAGTTTGCCAGCTAATTCTCCAGCTATTGTAAAAACTGCAGATCCATTTTCTAATCTAGTTTTATCTCCATTTGATGATCCCGAAATAGCAACTTTAGGAGTTTATGCCAATATGCCAATTTATAGCACTATTGCTCCAGGCCAAGAAAGAGAAGTTTCTGTGTTGCAAACTGGACCTAATGCTTTTTATAATTATAACTGGAGTAGTGCAACTACAAACTTTGTTAAACCAAAGAAAAAAGATTTAGTTATTTATGAAGTATTAGTTAGGGACTTTGATGCTGATAGAAGTTATCAAAATTTAATTAATAGAATTGATTATTTTAAAAATTTAAAAATAAATGCTATTCAATTAATGCCAATAATGGAATTTGAAGGCAATATGAGTTGGGGTTATAATTCTGTATTTCACATGGCACCCGATAAAAGATATGGACCACCTTCCAAATTAAAAGAATTTATTGATTTATGCCATCAAAATGGTATTGCAGTAATTTTAGATGTAGCATTAAACCATGTTTTTGGACGTTCTCCATTGGTAAGACTGTGGATGACTGATGCAGATGGAGATGGTTGGGCTGATACATCCGGTACAACCGCAGAAAATCCGTATATCAATCAAAGCGCAATGCACTCTTATAGCGTTGGAAGTGATTTAAATCACTTTAGAGAGCCAAATAATCTCACAAACACTTATGTGACTAGAACTATAAGAACATGGATTCAGGATTATAAAATTGATGGTTTCCGATGGGATTTAACTAAAGGATTTACTAATGCTTGTCCATCAACAGTTGCAGGTGGTCAAGAGGCTTGTACAAATTCCTATTTAAGTGATAGAGTTGCAAAGATGAAATGGTATGCCGATAAACAATGGGAATTAGATCCTAATTTTTATGTAATTTTTGAACATTTGGGTAACGGGGGGTCTTATACTGAAGAAACAGAATGGGCTAATTATTTGCGCTCTGGAGATACTAAAGGTATTATGCTGTGGCGTAAAATGACCGATTCCTATTCGGAATTAATGAAAGGAAATTTTTCTGACATATCTGGAGTTGCAGATGCTACTACCAACCGATTTGTAGGTTATGCCGAAAGTCATGATGAAGAAAGAATTGCCTATAAAGCATTTAATGAATCAGGACAAACTCAAGGAAATTTAACTAAAGTGCAACTAAGATTATCTGCTATGGGAGCAGTACATTTGCTAGTTCCTGGGCCTAAAATGATTTGGCACTTTGGTGATTTAGGTTGGGAAAATTCATTATGGACTTGCAATAATGGTATTATATCCTATTCCTCTCCAGATTGTAAATTAGATGCAAAACCACAACCGCAATGGACTGGAAGTTGGTTAACAGATACTAATAGAAGTGCAATTTATAATAATTGGGCCAAAATGATTGATTTAAAAAAGAGCCAAGATGTTTTTGAAAATGGTTCTTACGCATGGAACATTGGCAATACTGGTCATCCAAGATTAGATGTTTACACCAGCACTTCTCAAACTCCTGCATTAAGTTATGTATTTGTTTTAACCAATTTCTCTGATAGTACTTACAATGTACCAGGAGGCTTCCCTTTTACAGGAACTTGGGCTAATTTAATGGATAATACTACTTTTGCAGTAACTAATACTGCAATGAATATTAGTATAGAACCAGGCGGGTTTAGAGTTTTTGGAAACCAAGCATTATTGAACAATGAATCTTTTGATTCTGCCGATTTAATAGCTTTATCACCAAATCCAGCTAATGAATATTTTGTTTTGAATACCAATACCGAAAGAGTTCAGATTTATTCTATTACAGGACAATTAGTAAAAACTTTTTCTAAGATAATGACTAATGAACCTTATTCTATATCAGATTTAAACCAAGGTATTTATTTTGTAAAAATCACGGACACAAATCTTCGTGAAAAAACAATGCGTTTAATTAAAGAATAAACGCATCAAATTATAATATTTTTTTAAAACCTCTCATTTTTGAGAGGTTTTATTTGTTAGAGAACACCCTATCAAGTTCCCTTTAAAAACAAAAAATCCGTAATTCCTTGATTATCAAGTATATTACGGATGTTTTCTGTGGTACCTCCAGAAACTCTTTTTACAAAAACATACTTTATAATATATTGATATACAATGGTTTATGTTATTGTATAAAACATATTTTTCAATATGTGTTTTACACTTGTTTTACACTATCTTTGTTTTTTAATTTTTTAATTTTCTAAATTATGAATAAAACAACATATATTCCTTGTTTTAAAAAGAAATATTCTACTGATGACTTTGGTACAATTCAAATTAGAATAACCACTAATCGAAAATCAAAATACGAAACACTAGGAGAAAAAATAAAGGAGAAATATTGGAACCCTGAAAAAAAGGAAGTTAGAAAAAATCATCCAGAACAAGAAAGGTTAAACACTTTATTAGAAACCACCATAAATGAACTGAAACAGATAAATAATGTTCCAGAGACCGAGATTATTTCGGACGAAAAGGTTTCATTTATTCAATTTTTTAAAGAACAATTAGAATATCTACTTATTAGAAAAAGATTAGGTTCTTATAAATCTCAAAAGACGGGTTATTATCATATAAATAACTATTTAAGTTCAAAAGGGAAACCCGATTTGTTGTTTGAAGAAATAACCCCTTTACTAATTAGAGATTTTGAAACTTATTTAAAAGGTAAAGAAGTTTTAAATAATAGTTGTATTAAGTATATTAAAACCTTTAAAAGTGTATATAACCAAGGAGTTAAACTTGGAATATATCAACAAAAAAGTGATCCTTTCGTTTTGATTAAAAATAAGTATTCTCCTGTTGAAAAGAAAACATTAAAAAGGATAGACATTGAAAAAATGTTTAAAACAACATTCAAAGAAAAAGACCCTCTTTACAACATTAAAAATTATTTTTTGTTTCAAATTTTCGCACAAGGTATAAGGGTAAGTGATTTATTGACCTTACGATGGGGAAATATAAAAGATGGTGAAATCAACTTTTATCAGTTAAAAACAAAATCTCAACATAGAATACCTTTTAATGATATTATTGTTTTAAAAATTGCTGATTACCTCCCAAACAGAGGTTTAGACGTAATAAATTTTAAATTCAATTTTGAAGTTTTGGATAAAAATTATTCAATGACATTTAAAGAGATTGAAGACAAGTATGAAAATGTAAGAAGTGGGAATATTCAAAAGGTTATTGAAGGTGATGAGGTGTTTATTAAAAAATTAGAAAGTTGGTTTGAAGTATTAAACAAACATAAAGAACTATTAGTTATTCATCTAATACTAAATATTGTTAAACATTCTAAATTAAATCCTAAAAAGTTTATTTTCCCTATACTAGATGATGAGATTTTTAAGGATGTAGATTTTACTTCCGAAAAATACACTTTATCAAAATATCAATTTAACCAAATGTCTTCAAAGACGACGGTGTATAATAAGTATTTAAAGAAATTACAAGAGAAATGTGAGATAGATGTTGTTCTTACAAGTCATTTGGCAAGACACTCCTATACAAGTTTAATGATTGAAAGTACCGACAAAGATATTTATACGATTTCAAAAAGTTTAGGACACGCAAATATATCAACAACTCAACATTATATTAGTGAGTTTTTGGACGAGAGGGTTTTTAAAGAAAACGATAAATTGAATAAAACTTTTAAAAACATATTTTAACTAAAATTGTTTTTCTTTGTTTCTATACTAAAAATTTAAATATTTAATAATTATGAAAGAAGATTTAATCGAATTGTTATCACGTTGGAAAAACGATGAAAGAAGAATTGGTTTTAGAAATGTAAAAGTTAGAAATACCCCATTTGCTGACGGGGAATATTTAATTATTGTTTTGGAAGAACTTAAAGTAAAGGACAATTCAAAAACAATTAAAGTTGAAAGAGTATTTCAAACCTTTAATCAATCAGGAAATAATGAAATTGCGAATGGTGATTTATATAGAGCAGAACAAATTGTCAATATAATAACAATCGAGTTTTTTAAACTCTATTTAGATACAATTCAAGAACTATATTTAGAATATGATGGTGATTTCACGGAGTTAAACTAAATAGTTCTTTTTTGTATCAAACCATAAAGTGTATCATTTTAATCAATAAAGTTATGGTTTAATGATACACTTTCCGTATCTTTGTAATGTAAAAAATTAAAACGATACAAAATGAAAGTAGTAATATATTCCCGCGTTTCAACGTCCATTCAAGATTATACAAGGCAGACAGAAGAATTGTTAGAGTTCTCAAATAAGATGAACT
Source organism: Flavobacteriaceae bacterium (assembly GCA_947452415.1). Classification (GTDB taxonomy): domain Bacteria; phylum Bacteroidota; class Bacteroidia; order Flavobacteriales; family Flavobacteriaceae; genus Flavobacterium. Next base: position 1,979 of record CANGCT010000069.1, on the reverse strand, counting down.
ATGAAGTTGTTTCTACTTTTGAAGAAAAGATTTCCGGAGGTAAAACAAACGAAGAACGTCCAGAACTAATGAAAATGATAAACTATATCAAATCTAATAAAATTGATAAAGTTCTTTGTTGGGAGTTAAGTCGTATTGGTAGAAGTCCAATCGAAGTTCTTAAAACCATTCAGTTGTTGAACGAAAATTGTATTTCACTTTATATTAAAAACCATAATATAGAAACCTTAAATGATAAATGTGAGATAAACCCAATGTCTCAATTTTTAATTCAAATTCTAACCTCTGTTAGTGAAATGGAGAAAACTCAAATTAGACAAAGAATAAAATCAGGTTATGAGAGTTTTAGAAAAAATGGAGGTAAAGTAGGAAGAAAAGAAGGTTTTAAAAAAGATAATGAAACACTTTTAGCAGAACATAAAGATGTAGTTAAATTATTAAAGCAAGGTTATTCAGTTAGAAAAACAATGAAACTCACCGATAAAAGTAGTGGAACCATTCAAAAAATTAAAAAAATCATCATATAATCTTCAATCTTTTTATAATATTTCCTATTAAATTGAATTAAATTAAAACAAGTTATATTAAAATATATTACATTTGATTTTAATTATTTAACATTTAATCATTTTACATTATGGCAAAATCAACTAAAAAAGAAACAATTACATTTAATGGTAGAGAAATTCCACTTACTAAAAAGGGATTACCTAGCCTAGTTCATTTATCAAAACCAGAAAAAGCAGTAGTTAAACAATATGCTATTGCTAAGGAAAATGCAAAACAAGAGATTTTATTGAAAGACTTATCTGAACTGCTTAACAAATTAAAAATTTAATATACAAAAATATAGAAAATATGAAGAATGTAATTATTGCTTTTATACTAATGTTTACGGTTTTGAGTTTCGCACAAGATAAATCAAACAAAAAAATACTGATTGGTGTTTCATATTCTTTAACAAATAATGACATTAGGTATAACAATCCTTTAAGCTTTTATGCAACTTATCAAATTAAACAATGGGGTAAATTAGACATAAATGCAGGATTAAAATCATTTTATTCGAGTACTAAAAACAGTACCGATAATCGTCCTGCTAATTTTTCTAACAAACTTGGCTTTAATCCAAATGTTAGTGCTTCTTATTATTTCCTTCAAGATAAAATGAATACTTATTTTAGTTTAGGATATTATTTTGATAACTCAACATTTAAGCCAACTCCGAGTGGTTTATTTACATCACCTGAACAAAGTATTAAAACTAGTGGATTTACAATTGCTCCTGGGTTAAAATATTTTGTGCATCCAAATATTTTTATAGATACGAACTTAACTTTAATTTTGGCTAAAACAAAATATGAATTAGGTGGATCTGAATCGAGTAATAATACTTTTTTCAATATTGGTTTAGGAATAGCTTTTTAAAATAATTTTACTGCCAATAGTTTATATAAAACAAAAGAGGAATAAACTATTCCTCTTTTGTTTTATATAAACTTTATGAAATTAAAAAATCAAAACACAAGAAAAGTTAAAAGAATTAAACCTCAACATTTATTTGAAATTTTTACTAATTGTGATATTGATAAACTCATTAAGGATTTTGACAACAATAACATTGAAAATGAATTAGTAAATAATTGGGAGGTCGTATATTATTTTAATGTTTTAAAAGATGTTTTTACTTTTTCTATTGATGAATATGATTTTATACACCAATCATTAAAATCGTTTATTAGAGATAAGAAAATAGATGAATTATTAAACACATTATGATTAAACTATATTAAATACATATCTTATAGTTATAATTGTCAATTGTGAATAGACACTATCCTAAAAAGTGTGTAAGTTAAAAAATATAGGGGTTTGACTTTTTAATTAAAGTTGCACCCTTTTTTCAAATATAGTTAAGAACTGGTTGAGGATTAATCCCCAATTATGGATTGGCATTGACCATTTTTTGGTAGCTTCTC
>CANGCT010000068.1 GCA_947452415.1 Flavobacteriaceae bacterium | reverse complement strand
CAATAATTTGAATTTCCGGAAAGGAATCGTGCAAAAGTTTTAGTCCCAAACCAATATTTTCTATTCGTTGTGCCTCATCAATTACCACAAGATTATGGTTGCCAATAAGTCCTTTAAGTTTAGTTGAAGTTGCATTTTTAAAATATTCTTGAATATCATATTCATCGCCATTAAGCCAAATAGATTGATCCGAATTAGCGACAATTTTTTTAAGCATTGTTGTTTTACCGGTTTGTCTTGCTCCTAAAAGGATTATTACTTTATTTTTATACAAATTATCGGTAATATTTTTTTCTAATAAACGCAGTATCATTCTTTATTTTTTTATCAAAAATACAACTTTTTCGGAATTCAATCCAAAAAAGTTGTTATTTTTTCGGAATAGCATCCAAAAAAGAAATTAAAAATGTATTATTAATAAATGCACTCAACTATAACTCGCATTTTAAACCCGTAGATTTTTTATGGAAAGAATAGAAAAGCCAAGAATTGCAAGATTTTTTTTAACTACTTATCCAAAACCTCCAACAATACCTTGCTTTCGGTTCCGTTTGGAAAAGTAATCTTTAGTTTTTGGGCTAAAGTTGGTGCTATTTGTGTGATATCTTTGTGATCGTGGGTTTCCCCTTTTTGGATATTCCAACCATAAAATAGCAATGGCACATGAGTATCATAACTATAAGGAGTTCCGTGGGAAGTTCCTGTTGGACCATATTCTATGTAGCCTGGCTTGTCTAGCAAAACTAAATCACCATCTTCGGAAGGGTCGTAGCCTTTGGCAATACAATTTAAATAAAAATCAGTTCCAGTGGCACCAAGAATTTCTTCTTCTGTATACACTCTTTTTATTTGGTCTTGCATCATTAAATACTCTTTAAAAGCTTGCTTCACTTTTGCTAGTTCCAATCCTTTCGCTTTAATAATTTCTTTATTGAAAAAAAGATTAAAATTAGAATAATTCAAAACTAAATCCTCACCGAAAGTATCTATAGAAAATTTCTTCAACCCTTTTACAATTTCTTTAGGTTCTACATTGGTAACATTGAAATTTTTATCCTGAAGAAACTTAGTATTTTCCGCACCTGCATGATCGGCAGTCAAGAAAATAAGGTAATTTCCTTTACCAACAGTTTTATCTAAATAGTTTAAAAAATCGGCAATGGTCAAATCCAAACGCAAGTAAGTATCTTGCAATTCCATGGAACGAGGGCCTAAATTATGCCCAACATAATCGGTTGAAGAAAAACTTACGGTTAAAAAATCGGTAATGGCATCTTTTCCTAGTTCTTCTTTTTCGATTGCTTTTTTTGCAAATTCTTCCAACAAATCATTTCCGAATGGCGTTGCACGAATAATTCCAGCATCGTTTTTATCGAACATTTCTTTTAAATTATAAGGGAAAACCGGTTTGGCTCCGTTTAATTTTCCTTCATAAGGATTCTCATCCGCAAGACTTTCATCGTAGATTGCAATTGGTTTTAATAAATTCCAACCTTTAGTAATATAAGGCATAAAATGCTTTTCATTGTTGAAATCAATTACCCAATCTGGTAATTTTTCGCCATAAAAAGTACTCGAAATAAACGCACCAGTTTTGCTGTACCAAAATGCCCAATTGGCAAAATGTCCTGCAGGTAAAATTGCACCTCTATCTTTCAAACTCATTCCGATTACTTTCCCTTTAAAGTTGGTAGCCAAACGCAATTCATCGGTAATGGTAGTAGATAAAAGGTTTTTAGGCGACATCTCCCCTTCCGCTTTTGTGCCATCGCCAACAGTTTTTACCGAAGCATCGTCGGTGCAATAACGGTCTTTGCCTTGTTTTCTACTAAACCATTCGTTGCCAACAATTCCGTGGGTTGCAGGAGTGGTTCCTGTATATATAGAAGCATGCCCAGGACCTGTATAGGTTGGCATATAATTGTAATTTACATTTTGAAAAACATAGCCATTATTCATTAACCGCTTGAATCCATCATTGGAAAAATCAGTATTAAAACGGTATAAATATTCCATTTTCATTTGATCTACAACAATTCCGACCACTAATTTAGGTCGTTCTTGTGCTTGAATATGGAAAATGAAAGTAAAAACAAAAAAGCAAAGTATTTTTTTCATGGAAATATTATTTTTACAAAATTATGTATTTTGAAAGAATCGCAGTAATAAGAAACGGTTAAGAATTTATTTAATAGATGTAGGAATTAACTTCTTTTTTTGCCAATTCAAATTCGGAAATAATTGCATCAATAATTGCATTAACAGGTTTAATATTGTGAATTAATCCAGCAATTTGACCAATTTCTAGTTCGCCTTCTACTAAATCACCTTCAAACATGCCTCGTTTAGCGCGGCGTTTTCCCAATAAATTTTCTAGGTCTTCTTTAGACGGGCATTTAGTATATAATTCCTGAACGTCTGCAAAGAATTTATTTTTGATTAATCGAACAGGTGCTAATTCTTTTAAAGTCAAAAGTGTGCCCCCCTCTTCGGTTTCAACTACCGTTTTCTTGAAATTATCGTGTGCCGAACTTTCGGTAGAAGCCACAAAACGACTTCCCATTTGCACGCCATCGGCACCAAGAACCATTGCTGCAAGCATGCCGCGCCCAGTGGCAATTCCACCTGCGGCAATTAATGGTAAACTTATGTTTTCTTTCACCATCGGAATCAACGTTAAGGTAGTACTTTCTTCTCTTCCGTTGTGACCACCTGCTTCAAAACCTTCGGCTACAACCGCATCCACACCAGCCTCTTGTGCTTTTAAAGCAAATTTACAACTGCTTACCACATGCACCACAGTGATTCCTTTTTCCTTCAAAAAAGAAGTCCACGTTTTAGGGTTTCCTGCAGAAGTAAAAACAATTTTCACTCCTTCTTCTACAATAATATCCATGATTTCTTGAACGTTTGGATACAACATTGGAACATTTACACCAAATGGTTTGTCAGTTGCTTTCTTACATTTTTGAATGTGCTCTCTTAAAACCTCTGGATACATTGAGCCAGCACCTATTAATCCTAAACCACCACAATTACTAACGGCACTTGCTAATTTATAACCACTATTCCAAATCATTCCTCCTTGAATAATTGGGTATTTAATATTGAAAAGTTGGGTAATTCGGTTCATTATTCTTTAATTATTTTTCCGGATTGGGTAATGGAATTGTTAACTATTTTATAAAAATATACGCCCGAATTTAAGGTTTCTAATGAAACATTCGATACCGAAGTAGAAATAGTTTTTTCTAACAAAATTTGTCCTAATGTATTATACAAATAGACAGTAGCATTGGTATAATTATTTGGAAAAGATATAGAAACAGTATTAGTTGTTGGATTTGGATATACCATAAAATTTTCCTTTTTATGTTCTTCTGATGATAGATTTGCAATAGTTAAAGCCAATTGAAAATCGGGAATTCCATATCCATATTGGTTATCTGGGTTCAAAAATCTATCGCAAGATTGTTTGTAAGCAATTATAAGTTGCTGATTAGTTAAACTAGGAACCGCTTGCCATAGACATGCTAGCATTCCTGCCATAATTGGACAAGAAAAGGAAGTTCCGCTTGCTGTAACAATACTTCCTGAAGTGTTAGACAATATCGAACTTTGTCCTTGCGCCATAACGTCTGGCTTTATTCTTCCATCAAAACTAGGCCCTACAGAACTAAACGAAGCATAAATTCTATCGGCTTTTACTGCTCCAATCGCTAAAACATTATTGGCCTCAGCAGGAACTCCAACATGAGGTTCAAAAGTATTACCTTCATTCCCTGCACTAGCAAGCACTATAATTCCTTTGGTAAAAGCAATGTTTGCTCCTTGAGAAGCAAAAGCACTATTCCCAGTCATATCCGAATAGGTATGCCCGTAATTGGCATTGTCAAAAGCAAAATATCCCAAGGATGTGGTAATAATATCTACTCCTACTCTATCGGCTTGTTCGGCTGCTTCCACCCAATTACTCTCTTCTACAGGATTTTCAGAAGCAACATCTTCGGTAATGTATAAATAATATTTTGCATCAGGTGCAGTACCAATTAGTTGTCCATCTACATAGCCACCCATGGTAGAAAGCACCATTGTACCATGATCAAAACCAGAATAAAAATTGGTCGATTGGTTCACATAATCATAGCCACCCAAAATTTGATTGTTATCTCGTAATCGTTGGAACGGAGCAATGGTATTTACATTAGGGAAACCAGCATCCAAAACGGCAATGATTTTTCCGGTTCCAGTGTAATTGGCTTGGTGCAATAAATGCCCGTTAAGCATTTGAATCTGATTAGCAGAAGTGCCATAATTAAAATTCACTTGAACGTCCAATTGCTTGTTCACAGGAACAATAGTTGGTTGAACCGCCATTTTATTATTTAAAGAATCATCTGCAAAATGAACATGGTTCACAAAAGGAAATGCCAACAAAGACTGAATATCGGTAATGCTTCCGCGAATGTGAAGACAGTTCAACCATTTGGATTTTGCCATCACTGTAATTCCAGTTGCAGCGGTAATTTGAGAAACATAGGTTGCTTCTAAAGGCGCATCATTAATAACTAAATCAATATTTTGCGCAGTTCTTCTGTCTAAGGCCCTTTGCGAAAGTTCGGATAATGGATTGCTGAAAAATGCAGCCGAGTTGGGTTTATCATTAAAATATACCCAAGCATCTTCTTGTGAAAAAGAGATATAGGTAACTAAAAAAGCAAGGATGAGTAAATATTTCTTCATAGTTTTTTATTTTAAGAAGTGCCAAATTACGAAATTACTCCCGAACCAACTAATTCATTGCCAATATTCCAAGCCACAAATTGTCCTTGAGTAATTGCCGATTGGGGTTGCTCAAAAGAAACATACAATCCGCTTTCAAACTGGTGAAGCGTTGCTTTTTGTAATTCTTGTCGGTATCGAATGCGTGCCATAACTTCCATGGATTGCCCGTTTTCTAGTTTTAAATCCGTGCGTATCCAATGTATTTCTGAATTTTGAACTCGCAATGCTTTTTGGAACAAACCAGGATGAGCATGCCCTTGACCGGTGTAAATTTCGTTAGTAACCACATTTGTAGCGATAATAAACAAGGCTTCTTTGGTTCCGCCAACGTTCAATCCTTTGCGTTGCCCAATAGTGAAATAATGTGCGCCTTGGTGTTTTCCAACGACTTTACCTGTTGCCGGAGTATATACAATTGGAGTGGATTCGAAAATTAATTCTTCTTCTTTCGAATTAAAAGTAGGTCTAACTTGATTGTAAATTTCGCTATTAGCGGGAACTTCAAAAATCAATCCTTCATTGGGTTTTAATTGTTGTTGTAAAAATTCTGGAAGTCGCACTTTTCCTATAAAGCAAAGACCTTGCGAGTCTTTCTTTTCGGCAGTAGCCAATTTCATTTTAGAAGCAATTTCACGTACTTCTGGTTTGGTTAATTCGCCAATAGGAAACAATGCTTTTGCCAATTGCTCTTGTGATAATTGGCATAAAAAATAGGATTGGTCTTTGTTATCGTCTTTTCCTGCAAGTAATTGAAACGTAGTATTTCCATCGTTATCAATTTCTCCTTTTCGGCAATAATGTCCTGTGGCAACATAATCGGCACCAAGACTTAAAGCAATTTTCATAAACACATCAAACTTAATTTCGCGATTACATAGCACGTCGGGATTGGGCGTTCGTCCTTTCTCGTATTCATGAAACATATAATCTACAATTTTTTCTTTGTATTGCTCGCTTAAATCAACGGTTTGAAACGGAATACCTAATTTTTCTGCAACCAAAAGTGCATCGTTGCTGTCTTCCAACCAAGGACATTCATTAGAAATTGTAACCGAATCATCGTGCCAATTTTTCATAAAAAGTCCAATAACCTCATAACCTTGTTCTTTTAACAGATAGGCCGCAACGCTAGAATCTACACCACCAGAAAGTCCTACTACAACACGTTTCATTTGACAACTATTTTGAAGGACAAATTTACATCAAATAATAAAAAAAAGTATATGCTTTAATTGTTAAAACATATACTTAAGTAAATTTTATTTATTTGGGAACTATTCTTCTTCCCTAGTGATTTCTTTTTTTACAAATTTCCGAACTTTTTTTGTGGTCATATTTTCTTTGGTGATTTTGCCATTGGTATTGAATTCCCAAATACCTTCTTTTTTACCTTTAACAAACATTCCTTTGGCAACTACTACATTATCTGGACTTCTAAAAATTGCTGGTCCTTCAAATTCTCCGTTTTTGTAAAGACTTTCTTCTAAAGCAATTCCGCTTTCGGTATATTTTTTATAGGAACCTTCTTTTTTACCATTTTTATAATTGGCTTCTTCGGCAATTTTTCCACTTGGATAAGTCACTTTTCGTAAGCCATTTAATTTGCCATTAGCATAATTTTCAGAAGTCATTACCAAGGGAGAATCTTCATGGTAGTATTTCCATTCACCTACGTAAAGCTTGTTTACCAACTTTCCTTCGCTTACTTTATTTCCTTTTTGATTGTAAAAAATAGAATAACACGAATTATCTTTAGAATTAAATTCTCGCGTTGCAATTACAGTCCCAACTTTAGTGTCATCAAAAAACTTAAACATTCCAACTTCTTTTCCGTGTTCGAAAGTTCCTTCGTAACGCGGTTTTTTAGATTGTTCGTAGACACCTTTCCAAACACCTTGCTTTTTACCATTGGCATCCAATTGGTTGGTCTCTTGGGCAAAAAGTGAGGTGGTGAAAAATACTATAATAACTAAATATTTCATGTGCTTTAATTTACTAACTACTATAACTTAAATTTTGTTTTTTTAGTATAACAAATCTATTTTAAAGAGAAAAAAGCCATCATTACTGACGGCTTTACTTCTTATTTTTTTCCTTTTGCTTTTTGTTCTTCAGCCTGTTCCATTACCTCACGAAGTTTCTTTTGAAACTTACCTTCCTTAACAGGTTTGGTTTTGTTTTCTTGGATTTTAGCATGAATTTTATCGCTGTCGATAAAGTATTTCTTAATTACTAACATGATTCCGATAGTAATTAAGTTGGACATAAAGTTGTACAAACTCAATCCAGATCCATAACTATTAAAGAAAATCAACATCATTATTGGTGAAATATAAATCATCATTTTCATCATCTTAGTCATATCGGGCATACCTTCTTGTTGTGGTTGTGCCATTTGATTATCACCAGAAGTCATTTTCATATAGAAGAAAATTGCGATTGCTGCCAAAATTGGAAACAAACTAATATGATCGCCATACAACGGAATGTTAAATGGTAATTTAATGACTTGGTCAAAAGATGATAAATCGTCTGCCCATAGGAAACTTTTTTGACGTAATTCAAAAGCCGATGGGAAGAATCTAAATGAAGCCATCAAGAACGGCATCTGAATTAAAGCAGGAATACACCCAGCCATCGGATTTACTCCCGCCTTGTTGTATAACTTCATTGTTTCTTGTTGTTTTTTTACCGCATCTTTAGGGTATTTTTCTCCTAATTCGGTAATTTCAGGACGCAATACTTTCATCTTGGCTTGCGACAAGAACGATTTAAATGTAATTGGCGACATGGCAATTTTTATCAATATTGTGAATATTATAATTGCCCATCCGTAAGGCATAAAGCCTCCTAAGAAACCAAATAATGGAATGAAAATAAATCGGTTAATCCATCCAAAAATACCCCAACCTAATGGAATAATTTTGTCAAGATTTTTACCTTCAATGGAGTTTAATGTTTTATAATCGGTTGGTCCAAAATACCAATTCATTTTGTAATCTAATTCGCCATTTCTATAAGCAAGTGGTAAAGTAGATTTAAATTCTTTGGTGAAAACCGTATCCACTTTTACATCATTTACTAAAGTAGCCGAATGAATTTTAGTAGTTTCAAATGGCGTATTGGTCATTAAAATAGTGGAGAAAAAATGTTGTTTGTAGGCAATATAAGAAGTCTTAGTAGGAGTTTCTTCCTTATCTTTTCCTTGTCCTACATAACTGATTTTTCCATCTTCGTATTCGTAATAGATTTCGGCATTTTGATTTTCATAAGTAACGCTTTTCTCGTTTCTATAGGTTTTCAAATCCCATTGTAAATCGGTTGGTTTTGTAGTATTTAACGTAGTACTTAACCCTTGTGAACGCAGGTCAAAATCTACCATATAATTATTTGGTTGCAACGTATAGTTGTATTCCAAATAAGTAGTAGGACTCGTTTTTAACTTCATCGATAACACTTTATTTTCACCAACTTGTTTGAATGATGGTTCAAAAAATAAGTCTTTCGTGTTTAAAACGCGGTTATCTTTAGTTTGTAATGCCAAATTAAAATTAGCATTGTTGTTTTTAATCAATTCAACTAATTGACCAGAACCTTTACTAAACTTTTCGTATTTTTTTAGAATTGCTTCCGAAATGTACCCACCTTTATTAGCAATTGTCAATTTTACAAGATCATTTTCTAAAACTGTAAAACCTTCTTTTGCAGATGGTAAAGTTGCAGAATAAGCAAAACTACCCAAAGCACCTTGCAATTTTTGCAATTTCAAAGTATCATTAACCGAAGTATCTACCGCAACGGAAGTTATTTCTTTAGTAGCAACTTCCTTCGCTTTATTTATTTTGTCAATTTGCGCTTGTTTGGCTTTCTCGGCTTGTTCTTTTTGAGCTGTTTTTTGACTGTTGTACATCATCCACATCACGATGAGGAAAATTAAACCAAAGCCAATTATTGAATTTTTGTCAAACTTCTTTTCTTCCATTATACTTAAAATTTATACATCAGTCGCCTAAAGGACTGTTTTGTTACTGGCTTTCAATTTCGATGAAAACTTATTTTTTATTTTTTACCATTGCCGCCACAAAACTAACAAAAATTGGCTGTGGATTTGCAACGGTACTTTTATATTCAGGATGGTATTGCACTCCGATGAAAAACGGATGGTTTTTAATCTCTACAATTTCTACTAAACCAGTATCTGGATTGATTCCAGAACTTATTAATCCTTCTTTTTCTAATTGTTCTGAATACTTATTATTGTATTCGTATCTATGGCGATGGCGCTCTTCAATTTTCGATTTACCATAAATTTTATGTGCCAAAGTACCATCTTTTAAATCACATTTCCAAGATCCCAAACGCATTGTCCCTCCTTTATCGGTAATGTTTTTTTGATCTTCCATTAAATCGATAACTGGGTTGGTCGTATTCGGATTCATTTCGGTAGAATTGGCATCGGCTAATCCTAATACATTTCTAGAATATTCGATAACCGCCATTTGCATTCCAAGACAAATTCCGAAAAAAGGAATGTTATTTTCACGGGCATAACGAACGGTTTCAATTTTCCCTTCAATTCCTCGTTCTCCAAATCCTGGAGCAACTATAATTCCGTTTAATCCTTGTAATTTTTCGGCAACATTATCTTTATCTAAGAATTCCGAATGGATGCAAATTACATTTACTTTTGTATCGTTGGCAGCACCTGCATGAATGAACGATTCCAAAATAGATTTGTACGAATCTTGCAATTCGACATATTTTCCAACCAAACCAACATTAATAGTATGCTTAGGATTTTTCAATCGGTATAAAAAATCATTCCATTGGGATAAGTCTGGTGCAGATTTTTCGGGTAAATTTAATTTCTTTAAAGCTACTACATCTAATCCTTCTTCCAGCATTAAATTTGGCACTTCGTATATGGTTGAAGCATCAATAGATTGGATTACTGCTTCGCGTTTTACATTGCAAAACAAGGCCAACTTTTGACGCAATTCATCTGAAATTTCATGCTCGGTTCTACAAACTAAAATATCGGCTTTGATACCGCTTTCCATCAACGTTTTTACAGAGTGTTGGGTAGGTTTGGTTTTTAATTCTCCGGCTGCTGCCAAAAAAGGAACCAAAGTTAAGTGAATCACAATTCCGTTGTTATCGCCCAATTCCCATACCAGTTGACGCACCGATTCGATGTAAGGCAACGATTCAATATCCCCAACTGTACCTCCAATTTCGGTAATTACAATATCAAAATCGCCTGATTTACCAAGCAATTGCATTCGTTCTTTAATTTCGTTGGTGATGTGAGGAACCACTTGAACTGTTTTTCCTAGAAATTCGCCACGACGTTCTTTTTCAATAACCGAAAGATACACTCTACCAGTAGTTACATTATTGGCTTGGGATGTAGGAACATTTAAAAAACGTTCGTAATGTCCTAAGTCCAAATCGGTTTCGGCACCATCATCGGTAACGAAACATTCTCCGTGTTCGTATGGATTTAAGGTTCCTGGATCTACATTAATGTACGGATCAAACTTCTGGATTGTTGTTCTATATCCTCGTGCTTGTAATAATTTTGCCAAAGATGCTGCAATAATTCCTTTTCCTAAAGAAGAAGTAACTCCGCCAGTAACAAAAATGTATTTAGTTGGATTCATTGTTTTTTTTTTAGGACAACTATAGAGTTGTCCGTGCTTGTGTTGTTGTTGTTTGTTTTTTTATTGGATTTCTCCTCTTTGTAATGAGGAATGCATTGCATTTTATCAAAACCTAAAAATCCTGATAAAAACGAGGCAAAAGTACAATTATAAATTGATAATTGATAATTGACAAGGCATAATTAGAGGGAATAATTTTTAGATTTTTATAAAATTATCAAATCTAAAAATCTAAATTATTGTTTTGGGTATTTTTTTTTGATGTTTCGAATTAACTCTTCCAAACCGTTTAATTTTAGTTCATAAATGAGTTGTAATTGTTCCCCAAGTTGGCCTTTAGGAAATCCTTTATTACTATACCAAACAACGTAATATTCCGGTAAATCAATAAGGTAGTAGCCCTCGTATTTGCCGAAAGGCATCTTAGTGTGCGCTAGTTTGATAAGTGATTTTTGTTGGTCGTCCATTTTAAGAGAATAGAAAAGAGAGAATAGAAAAGAGAGAATAGATGATAGAGAATAGATGATAGAGAATAGATGATAGAGAATAGATATACTTACAAAGTCTATATTCTTTGTTCTATTCTCTATTTTCTTTTTTAAAACTATTTCCAAATAAAAGAAATCTCCTTCTTGATATCCGGATGGAGACTATAAAAAACAGGGCAAGTCATCGCAGTTCGTTCTAGGATTGTTTTGGTTTTTTCATCGGCAACGAGATTCATATTAAAATTTACATGAATTTCGGAAATTCTTCTTGGTTCAGCAGCCATAATCTTAGTAACTTCGGCTGTAGAACCCGAAAAATCTACTCCTAAATCTTGGGCTTTAATTCCCATAACGGTAAACATGCAAGAGGCCAAACCATTAGCAACAGTATCGGTAGGTGAAAATGCTTCTCCTTTGCCATTGTTATCCGTTGGCGCATCAGTTATTATTTCGGAACCCGATTGCAAATGAATGGAAGACGTTCTTAAATCTCCTAGATAAGTAACTTTTGATGTTGGCATTATTGTGCTTGTTTTATGGTTAAATCTTCGTCGTAATATAAGATGTAAATTCCGTTATTGGCATACCCTCCCGAAAGTTTTTTGGCATAATCAAATTTGCTTTCTATTTGTTCGGAAGCATTTGTATTGGTACTGTTTTCAAAGGTTTGCCCTTGTGATAAACGCAACATCGTATCGAAAGTCAAATCAAAACCACGAATGGCGTATTGGTTTGGGAATATTCTGTTTTTCTTTTTGTATGCTATTGCAAATTGTTGGGCTTCCTCTGTTTCGTTTTCTTTGGATGCCGATGGATAGGCCATTTTCAATTTGGTTAATCGGGATAATGCAATTTCTTCAAAATCTAATGTTTCGTTGGGTTCTAAAATCACCAATTGCACTTGGTAGTCTTTCATGGCACTTTGCATAGTATTAGTAACCGTAAAAATAACCCCTGTTTTTTCGGAAACTAGAATGACATAATTCATTCTATTTTTTACAAAATATTTCTTGATGCTATCGGCTACAAATCCGCCTTTATCGCTTACACCTACAAGTTTCACGTCCTTTTGGAAATCTTGAAGGTATTGCTTGATTGCCATTTTTTTAGGATCTACCACTGCTATTATATTGCCATTTTTAGCGTGCATATAATCGAACATAGCATTCTTAATGGCATCGTTTTGAGGCATCGATTGGTATAAATTCTTAAAGGATTTTCCGTCGTCTTTAGACAAAGGTGAAATCACTGGGATATTTTGACTTTCCAAAGCACCTGCTACTTTTTCTACATTTACCTGATAAAATGGTCCGATTACGGCATCTGTATTTGCAAAATCACTACTAGAAATTATAGATAAAGCACTTGTAGTGTTTTTAGTTTCTTCGGAATCGTATATTTTCACATTGATATTCATTCCTAAAACCTTAGCCGAATCAATTGCCATCAAGGCACCCGCATAAAAATCGAGGGTCATGTTAAGGAATTTATCTTTTTTCAATCGTTCGGAAACCGAAGTAAGTGAATCGTTTTGAATTTTAGAAGCATTGAAAGGCAAGAACAACACCAATTGTTTTTTCTGTTGGTTGGAAATCGATTTGGACAAATCTTTTAATCCGTTTTTGGTTTCTTTAGTAAACGAAAGATTTGCAGGAACTTTCAATACCATTCCCTCTTTAACACCTTCTTTTAAATAGGGATTTAAGGCAGTTAATGCCGCTTCCGATAAATTAAAAAGATGCGTCAAACTATATAAAGTCTCCCCAGATTTAACGGTGTATTCTAATAAATCAATTGCTTTTGCATACGGTTTTTCTGGTTCTCCTATGGAAATTGGAGCTGTATTATTAGTCTTAGCAGCATTGATTTTTAATTTAATTCCCAATGGAAGCGAGTCTTTAATCTCTGGATTTTGTTTTTCAAGTTCTTCAACAGCAACACCAAATTTCCTAGCAACACTGTATTTTGTATCTCCTGCAACAACAACATAAGTAGTGTTGACCTTGCTTACAACGGTTGTTTTAAGTGGATTTGCATTTTTACGAATCACGAGCTCCTGTCCTATTTGTAAACCCGAAGTTTTTAAAATTGGATTATTTTTCTCTAACTCTTCGGGGGTGAGGTTATACCTTTTCAAGATACTGTATAACGTTTCTTTAGGTTTTACCACATGCACTTGAGAAGTAGTGATAGGATTTGAATTTGTTGAATTAACAATAGGTTTAGAAACATTCTTGATGATACTACTCGGAATTAATAAAACCGTATTGGGTTGAATTCCGTTTTGAGAATCGGGGTTTATTTTATAAATATCATACGGAGTTACTTTGTATTTTTGTGCGATGGACAGAATAGTTTCCCCTTTAGCAACAGTGTGCTTGGTATAATTCTGCCCGAAAATAGAAGCCGAAATCAGAAACACAAAAATGTATATAACTCTTTTAAACATGTTTTTATTTATTTAAACCATTAAGATATTAAGTTGCATAAGTACTGAACACTAAAAAACTGAACACTGATTTCTGAACACTGAACACTGACCACTAACTATTCCCACTCAATAGTTGCAGGCGGTTTAGAACTAATGTCGTACACTACTCTATTCACACCTCTTACTTTATTGATGATTTCGTTGGAGATTTTCATCAAGAAATCGTAAGGCAAATGTACCCAGTCGGCAGTCATTCCGTCGGTAGATTCTACTGCGCGTAGGGCTACCACTTTTTCATACGTACGCTCATCACCCATTACTCCTACACTATTTACAGGAAGAAGGATTGCTCCTGCTTGCCATACTTTGTCGTACAATCCGTGGGATTTTAATCCGTCTATAAAAATAGCATCTACTTCTTGCAAGATACGCACTTTTTCGGGAGTAATATCGCCTAAAATACGAATGGATAATCCTGGTCCTGGAAACGGATGACGACCTAATAATTCGGCGTCAATTCCTAAAGTAGCTCCTACTCTTCGTACCTCATCTTTAAACAACATTCGAAGTGGTTCTACAATTTTTAATTTCATAAAATCGGGTAAACCACCCACATTGTGGTGTGATTTTATTGTTGCCGAAGGTCCTTTTACCGAAACGGATTCAATTACATCGGGATAAATGGTTCCTTGTGCCAACCAAGACACGTCTTCAATAATTTTCGACTCATCGTCAAAAACTTCTATAAAAACTCTACCTATTATTTTACGTTTGGTTTCGGGATCGTCTACTCCAGCTAATTCGCTCAAAAAACGATCGGAAGCATCCACACCTTTCACGTTCAAGCCCATGTCTTTGTATTGGTGCAATACGTTTTCAAATTCATTCTTGCGAAGCAATCCGTTGTTAACGAAGATGCAATACAAGTTTTTACCAATGGCTTTGTGCAATAAAACTGCCGCCACGGTCGAATCTACTCCGCCAGAAAGTCCGAGAACTACTTTGTCGTTTTGCACTTTTTCTTGTATATCTTTCACGCAGTCGTCTACAAAAGCATTTGGAGTGAAGTTTTGAGGGACCTCTGCTATTTTTACCAAGAAGTTTTCTAAAATTTGTTTCCCATCAATAGAGTGTGATACTTCGGGATGGAACTGAATAGCATAAGTGGTTTCGCCTTCAATTCGATAAGCTGCATTTTCTACATCATGTGTACTAGCAAGCTTCACGCCATTAGTTGGCAAATGCTTAATCGTATCGCTATGGCTCATCCACACTTGCGAATTGAGGTTTACATTTTCAAAGAAAACTTCGTCTTCTTTAATGTAGTTTAAATTTGCTCTACCATATTCTCTAGTATTGGAAGCTGCGACTTCACCACCTGAAAAATGCGCTAAATATTGTGCTCCATAACACACTGCAAGCAATGGGAATTTACCGCGAATGTGATCTAAGTCAATCTTTAAAGCATCTTCAGAGCGCACCGAGTAAGGGCTGCCACCAAGAATCACTGCTTTGTAGGACGATAAATCCGTTGGATAGTTGTTGTAAGGGAAAATCTCGCAGAATATATTTAATTCGCGAACGCGTCTAGCAATAAGTTGTGTGTATTGCGAGCCGAAATCTAAAATAAGTACGTTGTGTTGCATGTGCAAAAGTACTATTCTTGAGGGAAATAAAAAGTGGATTTTAGAAAATATTTATTTTTTTTAGGGTTGTGGGTTGTGGGTTCTAGGTTGTGGGTTCTTAGTCTTGTTTACGATAGTGTAAGTTCAATTATCGATTAACAACTAATAATGATCCATTTATGATGATGCAATTCCTATTTATGATATTGCAAGTCAAATTATGAGACTGGACAGAATTTTGTGAAACTCAAAAGAAGCTTAAGGATAATTAAAAAAAATAAGATATTGGGATTTGCTTTTTTTTATGAATGTTTTTATTGTGAGTATGGATTGTAAAATTGTGCTAGCGGAATAAAAATTCCTTCCTCGTATTGAAGCTAATGGCTTACTAAATTTTAGATCATTGAAATAAAGTTGAACTAAGTTGCACTTTTTTATT
>CANGCT010000067.1 GCA_947452415.1 Flavobacteriaceae bacterium | reverse complement strand
GCAATTTTCGCTTATTGCCTCAGTGCAGAAAGCGTAACTATTTGGAAAGACGTTCCCGGAGTGATGAATGCCGACCCAAGGTATTTTGAAAATGCAGTTTTGTTAAACCAAATTTCCTATCGTGAAGCAATTGAGTTGGCTTTTTACGGCGCCTCGGTGATTCACCCAAAAACCTTGCAACCTTTACAGAAAAAAGAAATTCCATTATATGTGAAGTCCTTTATAAATCCTTTACTTCCAGGAACTAGCGTTTCTAAAGGAGAAGATTTAGAACCAAAAACTTCTTGTTTTATCGTAAAGAAAAACCAGTTGTTACTTTCCTTATCTTCTATAGATTTTTCTTTTATTATGGAAGAAAACATCAGCGAGATTTTTGCATTATTTCACCAATTCAAAATGAAAGTGAGTTTGATTCAAAATTCGGCTATCAGTTTCTCGGTTTGTATGGAAGATAAATTTGGCAATTTTAATGATTTGAAAGGTATTCTTTCTAAAAAATTCAAAGTGTCTTACAATGAAAATGTATCGTTGTACACCATCCGACATTTTACTAAAGAAGCAGCCGAAATGGTGGAGAAAGACAAAGTAGTTTTATTGAAACAAATTTCTAGAGAAACCATGCAAGTGGTTACTAAAGAGTAGGATATTTTAAGCGTATTGGAACAATCCGTGTTAAAATAAAAATCAAATGAAAAAAATTAGTAAATTTGTGTATTAAATTTTTAGCGCCATGACAACCATTGCTTTACGAAAATATTTAGTTTCAAAAATTAATCTTTTAGAAGACGATTTGATTTTAGAAAAAATCAAAAAAATCATTGAAAAAAAAGAAAAAGTATATGAACTTTCTGAGGAACAATTAAAAAAACTTGCTCAATCTAGGGAACAATTTGCTAATGGTGAGTTTTATACCCAAGAACAAGTTGATTTAAAAATAGAAGAATGGCTAAACGAAAAATAGAGTGGTCTAAAAATGCTTTATTAGATTTAGTGGAAATAATGAATTATTATTTCAAACGAAATAAAAGTAAAACATATAGTCGAAAATTGAGTAAGGAGATAAAATTAAAATTAAAAACAATTGATTTTACCGTTGCTTTACCTCAAAAAACTTCTATAGAAAATTTATTTTATTTTACTCATAATCATATCTCAGTATGTTTTGAAATTTCAGATAATAACTTAAAAGTCCAACTTGTTATTGATGATCGAAGAAATCCAGAATTATTAGAAGAATTTTTAAGATTTAAAGAGTAACACAAAAATATTTTATTTTCTGAAAAGGAAGTCCTAAAAAGGAAGTCCTAAAAATAAATCAAGATTATAGTGGTTACTAACTAGTAGATTAATTTTATAAAGAAAAATCAATTTGAAAATTAAGGATATTAACAAATTTTCTAATGCTGAAAAGATAGCACTTGCTGAGAAATTATGGGATAGTATATCTAAAAAAGACATTGCTATTTCTGAAGAATTACAAAAAGAATTAGACATTAGACTTCAATTAGTAGAGGAAGGGAAAACAGAATATTACACTTGGAATGAAGTAAAAAGTCATTTGAAGAAAATCTAATTACAAATTTGGGGGTTTTTCATACTTCTCGTTCTCCTAAAAATTGTACCAATAGAAAAATCCATTAATTTTATCAAACAGAAATTTCCAATTATAAATACTACTTTTGACATTTACGAGTTATCTTAATTATGTTGAAAAATAGTTTTTTAGGTGTGTTGTTATTCTGTTTTTCGGGCATTTTTGCTCAGGAAATAGAAACGCCCTACAAAAACAAAAAAATTGCCTATTCTAAAGACACGATTGCAATTGATAATGTCAGCATCAACCACTCCTTTTTCAAAATTCTTGACAAACAAGGGAATCCCGTAGATACTTCCTTTTATAAAATGGATTTCCAAAAGGCAAAATTGGTTTTCAAAAACAATTATGTTACTAAAGATTCGCTAACAATTCGGTATTTAAAATTCCCGGAATTCCTCACCAAAACCTACTCTATTTATGATGATGCTCGAGTAATTTCTAACGAAGCCGGTAATTTATATGCATTAAAAAGGGAAGACATCAAACCATTCAAGCCTTTTGATGGGTTGAATACTTCTGGAAGTATCACTCGTGGAATTACCGTTGGAAACAATCAAAATTCAACGCTAAACTCCAACCTAGATTTACAAATAACTGGTAGAATATCCAACAAAGTTTCGCTGCGGGCTTCCATCCAAGACACTAATATTCCGTTACAAAGTGGGGGTTATTCGCAGAAATTAGATGAATTTGATCAAATATTTATCGAATTGTATTCGGATAAATGGAACATTCGCGCGGGAGATTTATTTTTAGAAAACAGACAATCGAAGTTTTTAAATTTTAACAAAAAAGTACAAGGATTATCCACCCATTTCACTTTTGGAACTCCCGAAAATAAAACCGAAATCTTTGCATCGGCCGCATTAGTTCGAGGTCAATATGCTAAAAGTAGTTTCACAGGTAAAGAAGGAAACCAAGGGCCTTACAAATTAAAAGGCAATAATGGCGAGTTATATGTGTTGGTGATTTCAGGGTCGGAACGAGTATATGTAAATGGAATCCTACTAAAAAGAGGCGAAAACAACGACTATGTAATCGATTATAATGCTGGAGAAATCAAATTTACCTCCTTATTTCCTATCACTTCCGAAATGCGAATTGTTATAGAATACCAATATTCTGAAAGAAATTATACCCGTTTTGTAACTTATACTGGAGCAACCCACGAAGAAGGAAAATGGAGCATTGGGGGTTTTTTATATTCGGAAAACGATGTTAAAAACCAACCCTTGCAACAAAACCTTTCTACAGATCAAGTGACTATTTTAAAGAATGCTGGAGACGATTCCTCCTTAATGGTCGCACCTTCTGCCTATTTAGACAGTTATTCAGAAAATAAAATATTGTATAAAAAAGTCACTCTTGGAAGTGTAGAGGTTTTTCAATATTCGAATATTTCAACTGATGTTTTATACAATGTGAAATTCACTTTGGTAGGGAATAATTTAGGAAATTATATTTTATCCAATAGTGCTGCCGTAGGAAAAATCTACGAATACACAGCGCCAATTGGTGGAATTCCGCAAGGGAACTACGAACCCATAACTAAATTAGTAGCCCCAACCAAATTGCAAATTGCGACCTTTTTAGGAAAATTCAATCCATCTGAAAAATCCAGTTTCGATTTTGAATTGGGCGTAAGCAACAACGACTTGAATTTATTTTCCAATCTTGACGATTCCAATAATAAAGGAATTGCCACCAAGTTAAACGGAAAACAACGATTGTATTCGGGAAAATTTCTGTTGGATGCTTTTGCAAATTACCAGTTAATTCAAAGTAATTTTAAAACGATTGAACGGTTGTTTACTATAGAATTCAATCGCGATTGGAACATAAGCAATCCATCGGGAAACCAAAGTTTGTTAGTTTCAGGATTGAATTTTGATTTTAAAGAAAAGGGAACTATTAAATACCAATTGGAAAAACTAGATTTTACTAATAGTTTTTCGGGAACACGCCATGTAATTCAGGCGAATATTAAACACAATGATTTTGTAGTTACTGAAAAAGGAAGTTACCTAAAAAGTTCTGGTGAAATATCCAATTCTACTTTTGCAAGAAATCAAACCTTGGCAAAATACCATTTCCAAAAAAATTGGATTGGCGCTAGTTTCAGGGCAGAAGACAACCAAGAGAAATTGGTTGCAACCAATAATTTCAGTACTATAAGTCAAAAGTATTCCGAGATTGGGAATTTTATAGGTCGGGGAGATAGTTTGAAAGTTTTTACCGAGGTGGGCTATTTGCACCGTAATAACGATAGTTTGCAAAGCGGTTTCTTGAAACGCGTAAACACTTCGAACTCCTTTTATATAAATTCGAAATTAATACAAAATCAAAAAACCAATCTGTCGGCATTTATAAATTACAGACGATTAACTTTTACCGATCCCACCAAACCAACAGAGCCTTCGTTGAATTCTAGAATTTTATACAACGATACTTTTTACCATCAAATTATTCAAGTTACCTCGGCTTACGAAACGGTGTCCGGTACCCTAGCACAACAGGAATTCACCTATTTGCAAGTTAATGCTGGACAGGGAGTTTATATGTGGAATGACTATAACGGCAACGGAATTCAGGAATTACAAGAGTTTGAGGTGGCACCGTTTCCAGATCAAGCCAAATACATTCGGGTATTTTTACCTAACCAAATATTTGTAAAAACGCATCAAAATAAATTTTCACAATCCATAACTTTATCGCCTTCGCAGTGGATGAACAAAGAAGGATTCCAAAAACTACTTTCTCATTTTTACAATCAAACTTCCTTTTCGATGGATCGAAAAATATTGCGAAATTCAGATAATTTTAACCTCAATCCATTCTCAACAAGTATAGAAAATTTATTGGGATTGAATACCAATTTCAGAAATAGTTTGTTCTACAACCGCGGAAAACAAGACCATTCGGTTACATATACTTTTTTAAATAGTCATATTAAAAGTTTACTTTCTGTAGGATCACAAGAAAACTCCTCGCAGTCCAACCAATTTCAATATGCTCATTTGTATAAAAAAAGTTGGTTGTTTAATTTAGACACATCCCTTTCTAAATCTACAAGTATTTCGGATAATTACGTTTCAAGAAATTTTGAGTTGAATAATTATGCGGTTGCTCCAAAAATTTCTTATTTATTTTCCAGTAATAAAAGTTTGTCTTTTATATATGAATTCAAAAATAAAGAAAACGCCATAAATAATCAAGAAACTTTAAAGCAACAACGATTAGGTATTTCCTTTACTTATTCAGGAGAAAATAAAATTACGCTCAATGGAGAATTTTCGTTATACAATAATGCCTTTATTGGAAACCAACTTTCTCCAGTTGCATTTCAAATGTTGGAAGGATTACAAGCAGGAAAAAACACCACTTGGCGTTTGCTTTTACAGAAAAACCTTACGCAATATTTAGACATTAATATAAATTATCAAGGACGAAAATCAGACACTAGTCAAACCATTCATACTGGAAATGTACAATTAAGAGCTTTTTTTTAAGAGTCTTTTCAGTAAAAAATATGTTTATATTTATTTAATAATCAATTATTTAAATAATATAAATAGCAAATTAATCTTTTATGTTGCAAAAAAAATTATCTTGCGGATTTCGTGTTTTCAACAAATAATAGTACTATTATTCTAAAATAAAAATTGCCTTTAAAATGATTTTTGTAAAAATATATTTAGTAATTTTAAATAAAATTTTTAACAAAAAACCTTATGAAAAAATTAATTTTATTGTGTTTAGTTTTTGTTTTTTCTAACACATTTTATGCGCAAGAGTCTAAAACAAAAGCTAAAAAAGCTAAAACAACCACCGAAAAAGTGGTGAAAGAAAAGAAAGAAAAAATAGCAAAAGTTAAAGAAGAAGCTACTAAAGCAAAAAAAGAGGCAGATAAAGAAGCCAAAAAAGCTGAAAAAGAGGCAAAAGCGAAAGCAAAAAAAGAAGCGAAAAATGCTAAATTATCTTCCGTAAGTGATGCTGAAAAAGAAGCTAAAAAGCAAGCTGCTAACGAAAAAAGAAAAGCAACTATAGCGGCAAAAAAAGCTGCTGCTGCAGAAAATGCAACAACCACTCCAGTTAAAGAAGCTAAAACTAAAGCAACTAAAACAGTAAAAGAGGCTTCTAAAAAAGCTACTTCAGATTCCAAAACAGTCAAAACTAAAACAACTGCTATTGAAAAAGAAACTAAAGAAAAAGCACCAAAAGTTGCCGATAAAGTAACTGGAGAATATAATGGACATAAAGTATTTACTGGGCCAAAAGGAGGTAAGTATTATATCAATAAAAATGGAAACAAAACTTATATTGACAGAGACGCTGCTCAATAAGCACCATACATTATTAATTTTAAAAATCACGATTAGTCGTGATTTTTTTGTTTATTTTTTAATTGAAATATTTTATAATAAATTTTCTGAATTAAATCTTTAACCCCTTATTTTTATGGGTATTGACTTTTATAATAAAGCATAAACAACTGTTAAACAACATTTTAAATCAAACCTTTCGGGATACCTTGAAATATAAGCATTGTTAAAAACTATAGCCGATTGTGAATAAGTTTGGCTTTCTTTTTTGGATACAAATGATAACCTTTGTAACAGTTGAAATAAGTTAAAGAATCCTTAAAAAAACCCCAGATTATGTCCTTCATTGAACCAATTCTTAAAGAAAATAAAGATCGCTTTGTAATTTTCCCTATTAAGCATCAAGATATTTGGGAGTGGTATAAAAAACAAGAAGCTTGTATTTGGACTGCTGAGGAAATTGATTTGCATACCGATTTAAACGATTGGAACTACAAGTTAAGTGAAGATGAAAAGTATTTCATAAAACATATTCTTGCTTTTTTTGCAGCTTCCGATGGGATTGTAAATGAAAATCTTGCAGAAAATTTTGTAAGCGAAGTACAATATCCGGAAGCTAAGTTTTTCTATGGATTTCAATTGATGATGGAAAACATTCACAGCGAAACCTATTCGTTATTAATTGATACTTACGTAAAAGACGAAGCAGAAAAAGACGAATTATTTCATGCTATAGATAATTTTCCCGCAATTAAAGAAAAAGCAGATTGGGCTTTGAAATGGATAGAATCCGATTCTTTTGCAGAAAGACTAATTGCATTTGCAGCCGTAGAAGGAATTTTCTTTTCTGGTTCTTTTTGCTCTATCTTTTGGCTTAAAAAACGTGGATTAATGCCTGGACTGACATTTTCTAACGAGCTTATTTCTCGTGACGAAGGTTTGCATTGTGATTTTGCGGTGCATTTGCATAACCACCATTTGGTAAACAAAGTGCCAAAAGCAAGAATTACTGAAATTATTACCAATGCTTTAGATATTGAAAGAAAATTCATTACCGAATCACTTCCAGCGAGTTTGATAGGAATGAATGCCGTATTGATGACCCAATATTTAGAATTTGTTACCGATAGATTATTAGTAGAATTAGGTTGCGATAGAGTTTACAATTCTTCTAATCCATTTGATTTTATGGATATGATTTCACTTCAAGGAAAAACTAATTTCTTTGAAAAACGCGTTGCCGAATACCAAAAAGCAGGTGTTATGAATTCGGATTCGGAATCTAGTAAAATTAGTTTCGACGCTGATTTTTAATTTTTCAACACGAAGACGCAAAGTCACTATGAAAAATTAAGAATTCCCAAAGTCAATAAGATTACCTCGAGCGCTATCCAAGAATTCTTTGTGCCCTAGCATCTTTGTGGCAAAAAAAATGATTACAAATAACCCGAAATAGCGAAGGGATTTTCTATTTCACAAAAACAAAATTTATGTACGTAGTAAAAAGAGACGGCCACAAAGAGCCAGTAATGTTTGACAAAATCACCGATAGAATTAAAAAACTATGTTATGGTTTAAATGATTTGGTAGATTCTGTTAAAGTCGCAATGCGAGTAATTGAAGGGCTTTATGACGGAGTTACCACTTCGGAGTTAGATAATTTAGCTGCAGAAACCGCTGCCTCCATGACCATTTCGCATCCAGATTATGCACAATTAGCTGCGAGAATTGCAATCTCTAATTTACACAAAAACACCAACAAATCGTTCTCAGAAACGATGAATGAAATGTATTTTTATGTAAACCCTAGAACAAACCAAAAAGCGCCTTTGCTTTCGGAAGAAGTACATAAAGTTATTCAAGAAAACGCTGAATTTTTAAATTCTCATATTATATATAACCGTGATTTTAACTATGATTACTTTGGTTTCAAAACTTTAGAACGTTCGTATCTGTTAAAAATCAATGGTAAAATTGTAGAGCGCCCACAACACATGTTGATGCGTGTTTCGGTAGGAATTCACATGAACGATTTAGAATCGGTAATTGAAACTTACGATTTAATGTCGAAGAAGTTCTTTACACATGCAACTCCTACTCTATTCAATGCAGGAACTCCTAAGCCTCAAATGTCTTCTTGTTTCTTATTAACAATGAAAGACGATAGCATTGACGGAATTTATGATACGTTAAAACAAACGGCTAAAATTTCGCAATCGGCTGGTGGAATCGGATTAGCAATTCACAATGTTCGCGCTACTGGTTCTTACATTCGTGGCACTAATGGAACTTCCAACGGTATTGTACCAATGCTTCGAGTTTTTAACGACACCGCTCGTTATGTTGATCAAGGTGGCGGCAAACGCAAAGGAAGTTTTGCAATTTATTTAGAAACTTGGCATGCCGATATTTTTGACTTTTTAGATCTAAAAAAGAATACCGGAAAAGAAGAAATGCGTGCTAGAGATTTATTCTTTGCTATGTGGACTTCTGATTTATTCATGAAACGCGTAGAAGAAGACACCACATGGACCTTGATGTGTCCTAACGAATGCCCTGGCTTGGATAACGTTTACGGAGATGAATTTGAAGCGTTATACCATTCGTATGAAGCACAAGGTAAAGGGAGAAAAACAGTTAAAGCGCGTGAACTTTGGGAGAAAATCCTAGAATCACAAATTGAAACAGGAACACCTTATATGTTGTATAAAGATGCAGCAAATAGAAAATCCAACCAAAAGAATTTGGGAACTATTCGTTCTTCTAACTTGTGTACTGAAATCATGGAGTACACTTCGGAAGATGAAGTGGCCGTTTGTAATTTGGCTTCCATTTCGTTGCCAATGTTTGTAGAAAAAGGACAATTCAATCACGAATTATTGTTCAATGTAACCAAACGAGTTACTAGAAATTTAAATAAAGTTATTGATAGAAATTACTATCCAGTAATTGAGGCCGAAAACTCTAATATGCGCCATCGACCAGTTGGGTTAGGTGTTCAAGGTTTAGCAGATGCATTTATTATGATGCGTTTGCCTTTTACCAGTGATGAAGCTAAAGAAGTAAATCAAGAAATTTTTGAAACATTATATTTTGCTGCAGTAACAGCATCCATGGAAATGGCAAAAGAAGAAGGTCCTTATTCTACTTACGAAGGTTCGCCTATTTCTAAAGGAGAATTCCAACACAACCTTTGGAATATTAAAGACGAAGAACTATCTGGAAGATGGGATTGGGCTAGTTTAAGAAAAGAAGTAATGCAACATGGTGTAAGAAATTCATTATTAGTTGCTCCTATGCCAACGGCTTCTACTTCTCAAATACTTGGAAACAACGAAGCATTTGAGCCTTATACGTCTAATATTTACACTAGAAGAGTTTTATCTGGCGAATTTATTGTAGTAAACAAACATTTGTTGCACGATTTAGTAGAACGTGGCTTGTGGAATGAAACGTTGAAACAAGAATTGATGCGTAAAAATGGATCAGTTCAAGATTTGGATATTCCAGCAGACTTGAAAGAATTATACAAAACCGTTTGGGAGATGTCCATGAAAGACATCATCGACATGAGTCGTCAAAGAGGGTATTTTATAGATCAATCGCAATCGTTGAACTTGTTTATGCAAGATGCCAATTATGCAAAATTGACTTCGATGCACTTTTATGCATGGAAAAGCGGATTGAAAACAGGGATGTATTATTTAAGAACTAAATCGGCTGTAGATGCTATTAAGTTCACTTTAAATAATGATAAAAAAGCAGAGCCAACTCCTCTAACAGAACCAGTAGCAGTTGAAGTTGTTGCTCCAAATGAAACTGGAGAAATGACCGCAGAAGATTTTAGAGCAATGGTAGAATTAGCTCGAAATGCTGGTCCAGATGATTGTGAAATGTGCGGGTCATAAATAGAAATTAGAATAAAAAGAATAGAATATAGAAACAGCTGTCAATTGATGGCTGTTTTTTTTATAAAATTTTATAAATTTGTAATTCACATAAAATATTTCCATATGGATTTTGCTTTAGAAAAACAAAATATTCTTCATTGGATTCAGAATTTGAAGGACAAGAAAATTATTGAGAAGCTTCTTGATTTAAAAGAGGAAAACGAATCATCTAATTTTGAAAATAAATTAATTCAAAAAGGATTAGAAGATGTTTTGCATGGAAATACAAGTTCTCATGAAGAAGTGAAAAAAAGATTTGAAACAAAGTTTGCAAAATAATGAAAGTTATTTGGACAAAATTTTCTGAGATTTCATTGTTAGAAATTGTTGATTATATTGAAGCTGATTTTGGGGTTTTAGTTGCTGAAAAATACTATTGGGAAGTATTAGAAACTATTGATGCAATTGAAATCAATCCAGAATTATTTCCAATTTATCAAAACCCTACAAATACATGAAAGGCTGTCATCAATAAAAAAACAATTCTATATTATAAAATTGTAGAAAACAATATCATGTTACTTGCATTTTATGATGTGAGAAAAGGAACACATAAAATATAACAGTCATCAATACGATGGCTGTTTTGTTTTTTAATTATCTTTGAGATCAAATTAAAACACAATGGCAAAAGAAAAAGGGGTTTACACCGGAATTATAGAAATAGACGAAAACGGGAATTATTTTTGTGGAGAATATTTATTGGATTACCAATATACAGTAGCAAGTTTTAAAATTGGAGATGAAATCAATCTTAAAACGGTGATTGCAAATCCAAGCGATAAAAGTTACAACCAATACCCAAAGAAATCTAGGAATTTCTTTTTGTCAAACGATAAAAAATAAACTACTAAATCATGATGCACTGGGAACAATTATTATCGTTAAAACGCCAAGGCGACAAAGGCAAACGCCTTAGAATAGAACAAGACGACACCCGATTAGGGTTTGAAGTAGATTATGATCGTATTATTTTCTCTGCTGCTTTTAGAAGTTTGCAAGATAAAACACAGGTTATTCCACTTTCTAAAACCGATTTTGTACATACAAGATTGACACATAGTTTAGAGGTTTCAGTTGTTGGACGTTCTATAGGGAGATTAGTAGGTAAAAAAATAATTGAAAAATACCCACATCTAAAAGAAATACACGGGTATCAGGCTAACGATTTTGGAGCAATTGTAGCAGCAGCAGCTTTATCACACGATATTGGCAACCCCCCTTTTGGACATTCGGGAGAAAAAGCAATTGGGGAATATTTTTCTATCGGAAAAGGACAACAATACAAAGACCA
This sequence comes from Flavobacteriaceae bacterium, assembly GCA_947452415.1. GTDB lineage: Bacteria > Bacteroidota > Bacteroidia > Flavobacteriales > Flavobacteriaceae > Flavobacterium. The sequence continues at coordinate 4,486 of CANGCT010000067.1, read as the reverse complement.
ACTAACCGCTAAAGAATGGCAAGATTTAATTGATTTTGAAGGAAATGCCAATGGTTTTTCTGTGTTAACTAGTTCCCGCCCCGGAATTGAGGGTAGCATCCGCTTGACTTATGCAGTACTTGGCTCCTACATGAAATATCCTAAAGAAAGTTTGCCTAAAAAACCAACTCAAAACATTGCCGATAAAAAATATGGATTCTTTCAAACCGACAAAGAGTTCTTTCAAGAAGTTGCAGAAGAATTGGGGCTAATCCCTAATAAAATGGGAAATGATATTGGATACGAAAGACATCCTCTTGCTTATTTAGTAGAGGCTGCCGATGATATTTGTTACACTATAATCGATTTTGAAGATGGAATTAATCTAGGTTTAGTTTCCGAAGACTATGCTTTGGAATATTTGATAAAATTAGTAAAAGACACAATAGATACCGCAAAATACAAAACGCTAACCACCAAAGAAGATCGTATTAGTTATTTACGCGCTCTAGCTATTGGAAATTTAATTAATGATGCTGTTCAAGTATTTATTGAGAATGAAGAAGCCATATTAAAAGGGGCGTTCCCTTTTGCTTTGATGGATAAGAGCAAATACAAAGCCCAAATTAACGATATCATCCAACTTAGTGTCAAGAAAATTTATCAAAGTCGGGAGGTTATAGAAAAAGAACTTTCAGGTTATCAAATAATCAATAACTTATTAGATAAATTTAGCACAGCATATAACAATGATTTTGAAGGGAAAGCAACTAATTACGATACATTATTACTTAAAATATTACCTGAAAAACATCTAATAAAAAAAGAAAGTACCTACCAAAGACTATTGCATATTTGTCATTTTGTATCGATGTTAACCGATGGAAAAGCGGTTCTCTATAATAAAATTATTACTGCATAAAAAATGTTAAATTTTTGATTTTCAATAGTAAATATTGCAATCCTTCAAAAAATAATTTAGATTTGTACAACTATTATAAACTTCAATTAAAAAATTAGGGATTCATAGCAAAGTGAATTTCTTAAAAAAATCAAATTATGAATAAAAAAATTACGTCACTATTGATGGTTTTGTTCACCATATTAGGTTTTTCTCAAGACAATCAAGGGAAAATTCAAACCTATTTAGAACAAAACAAAGCAAAATTTAATCTAACCAGTCAAGATATTAGTGATTGGTTTATTCAGAGTACAGGAAATTCCGAGTCTACAAAAATTGACTATTATTACATTTTACAACGACACCAAGGAATTGAAATTCATAATGCTTTATCTAATGTTTGGATAAAAAATGATGAAATAATTAATGTAGTTAATGGATTTATTCCAAATATTGTTCAAAAAGCTAACACTACTACACCTGTTTTATCTGTTTTAAATGCTTTGCAAAAGGGATTTGTTTTGGTAAAAGCAACTGATGTTAATGGTCAAATCATTGAAACAGTAAGCCCAACAGAATTTAAAATTTCTAACGGAAGCTTATCTGAAGATCCAATCAAAGCAAAATTAGTATTTCAACCCGTAAAAAATACTTTAAGACTGGCTTGGGACTTCACTTTTTATACGCTAGATCAAAGACATTTGTGGAGTATTAGAGTTGACGCGGTTGATGGCAAATTACTTCAAAAGAACGACATGAATATTTCGTGTAATTTTGAAAGTAATTCTAGTTCTAAAAATGACAACTGCATTCAAACAAGCAAATTTTCTTTTTACAAAAATATTTTTAAAGAAGATAATTCATTGGCTTTAGCACAAGCGCAAGGCGGTTCTTATAGAGTTATTCCTTTTAATTATGAAAGCCCTAACCATAGTGCTAGACAATTAATTGCTAGTCCAGAAAATGCTACCGCATCTCCTAAAGGATGGCATAATGCTAATACTTTAACGGGGACAACTGCAAGTTTAATTTACACCTACACTAGAGGGAATAATGCTTGGGCAAGAACCAATTATACTGGTTCTGAATCAACTTTAACTTACACTACCACTGCTACGGCAAATGGTTATAGCCCTAATGGTGGAGCAAGTTTACTGTTTGATTTTCCATACAACGGTACGTCTGTTGATGCAGCTACGTCAATAAATGCATCTGCAACCAATTTGTTTTACATGAACAATATCATGCACGATGTATGGTATCAATATGGTTTTAACGAAGTGAATGGGAATTTCCAGCAAAGTAATTACTCCTATGGCGCTAGTGGTGCTGACCCAGTATTAGCAAATGCACAATATGGCTCAACAGCAGCAACACCATCATTAAATAATTCGAATTTTAGTACCCCAGTAGATGGAACAAGTGGAAGAATGAGAATGTTTTTATGGGATGACACGCCACAAACCTATACTAATTTATTGGTAAACTCTCCTGCTGCAATAGCTGGGAACTATGATTTTAGACAAAATGCATTTAAACCAGGCCATGTTGATTTACCAATAGCTCCAGCTTTTATGCAATCTGATTTAGTGTTATACGATGATGGTAGCGCTGATCCAGGTTATACAGATAATGCAGATGCTTGTTCTGCTGCAGTAAATGCCAGTGCTTTAAGTGGAAAAATAGCTTTAATTAGACGCTCTTTATCTGCTGCTGCTGGTGGAACACCATGTAATTTTACAGTAAAAGTAAAAAATGCTCAGAATGCTGGAGCAATTGGTGTTATTGTTTATAACAATGTTGAAGTTACTGACACTGCAACAGGAACTATAATTTATCAAATTCCAATTGCAATGTCTGGTGCTGATGCAACTATTACTATACCGGCTATTGGCGTTACTAAAACTATTGGTGAAATGCTTTTAAACAAGCTTCTAGTAGGTACCGTTAATGTAAAATTGCAATTACCCGCAAATTATGTGCCTTATATTAACGCTGATGGAGATTTTGACAATGGCGTAATTGCACATGAATTTGGTCATGGTATATCAACACGTTTAGCTGGTGGTAGAAACAATTCAAGTTGTCTTCAAAATCCAGAACAAATGGGAGAAGGATGGTCAGACTGGTTCGCATTAATGATGTTTTTAAAACCAGGTGATGTAGGTACTACTCCAAAAAGCATTGGCACTTATGTAACGAATCAAGCGATAACTGATGGAGGAATAAGAAACTATCCTTATAGTACAGACATGACTATTAATCCTGAAACTTTTGATTATACTAATGGAGGAACGGCTCCTAAATTTGCAATCACATCAACTGACGCTAACGGTTTAGAAACTGTAGAACCTCACCAGTTAGGAGAAATATGGACTACAATGCTTTGGGATTTAACTTGGGCTTATATTGATAAATATGGCTATGATGACAATAAGTACACCGGTACAGGTGGAAATAATAAAGTAATGCGTTTGGTATTGGATGCTATAAAAGGTCAACCTTGTGGGCCAAGTTTTATTCAAGCTAGAGATGCTCTAATTGCGGCAGACCAAACAACAACAGGCGGAGCAGATTTTTGTACAATATGGCAAGTTTTTGCTCGTAGAGGTATGGGATTCAATGCTTCTTCTGGAGACAACTCGGGGGATGACACAAATATTCCTGCTATCCATGATCAAGTGGAAAGTTTTACTTTACCTCCTACATGTGCTTTAGGAACGAACTATTTTGAAAACAATGATTTGTTCAGAGTATATCCTAACCCAACAAATGGAATGCTTAATGTAAGAATTAGCAACTACGTTGGGAAAGTAAACATTCAAGTAATTGATATCAATGGAAGAATAGTTAATGAATATAAAAACGAAGATTTTAATATTGAAAAATCGTTGAGCTTAAACAACCTTCAATCAGGAATGTACATTCTTAAAGTAAGTGGTGATTCTCTTAACTTCACCCAAAAAATAATGAAAAACTAAAAGTTAGTTTTTTTCTAAAATAAAAGCGACTTAAAATATTAAGTCGCTTTTTTTGATCTATAAACCTTAATATTATATTAACCTTAAGAATATTAATTCTTTTGTATTGAGACAGTGCTTAAAGTATAATAAAACTAGATAAAAATTTTAAAGATTTTCTATATTCTTGAATAATTATTGTTAAATAAAAGTGCTAATTTCAAAGACATCCTAGTTTCAATAAATTTATAAATCGGATATTAATGATTTGGATCAATTCCAAAAAACAAAAACCCTTTCATCACTGAAAGGGTTTAAAATGTCTAAATTGATTAGATTATGCTTCAAAAGGAATTATAGAAACAAACGACTTATCGCCAGCTTTTTTCTGAAATTTCACAACTCCATCCACTCTTGCATGTAAAGTGTGATCTTTACTAATGTAAACGTTTTCTCCTGGATTGTGTTTTGAACCTCTTTGTCTTACGATAATGTTTCCAGCAATTGCAGCTTGACCACCATATATCTTAACGCCTAAACGTTTAGAATGTGATTCTCTACCATTCTTCGAACTACCGACACCTTTCTTGTGAGCCATGATGTTTTGGTTTTATAAGTTATTACTCTTGACTATCTGTTTTTTTAG